>DASVCG010000203.1:0-13651 GCA_036381755.1 Phycisphaeraceae bacterium
CGACTCCCTGTTCGCGCTGAGGTCCGACCGTTTAAACCCGCCACGCCCCGATGAGCTGCGTGGGCAGTTGATGAAGGCCTGGGTGACTTCCACGTACTCCGACGGGCAGGGCGACACCGCATGGCTGGTTCACGCGGGCAATTTCCTCACCGGCGTCACCCGTGCCGCCTATCTCATCAATCGAGACCCCGCTCTTAGTGCGGTCTATGGCCATCGGGTTCAGGGCTGGATCGACGAAAGCCGAGAGGTGCTGCAAGCGTTCGAAGCGATCGACTGGCACTCCGGCCCTAATCCGGGAGAAGGCTATTTCGGCGGTCTGAGCCCCGCGATTTATCCCCCGGAAATCGCTGCATCGCCGCTGCCGTTCAACATGCAGCACGCTGCGGCGAGCGCCTATGTCAACCTCTACCTCGCCACCGGCAACTCAGCGGACGCTCAAAAAGTCCAGGAGATGGTTCAGTTCTTTAAGAACCGAACAACGGAATACAACCTGCCCGATGGCACCAAGCTCGTCGATTGGGATTACGCCACCTACATGACCAGGGCCGAGGATATCAGCCACGGCGGGCTTACGATCGGCTTCGTGATGCGCGCCTATGCCGCGGGCCTTGGCTTCACCGCTGATGATATCGAGCGGTTCGCCAATGTTATTCGCCGCAACTACGACGGCGCGGAGCTGGGATATCGCACCAACGTCGATGGCAGCAACGGGAGTGATCCCTATAGCCTCAGCAACACCGCGCAGATGTGGCTGCCGCTGGCGCGCCTTTACCCCGACATCCGCGAGGACTATGCGGAGTGGTATGCGGCGCATTGGCAGACCGATGCCAACAAGCTGCTGATGCTCCAGGGGGCCGCGTATCTTGCTCAATCGGAATCGCCCTTTGCCGCTGAATCGGTCGCCACGACCTCGCTGGGTTTGGACCCATCCTTCGATGAAAGGTTCCAGGGGCCCAACAAACCGGCGCAGTGGATTGATCGAGTAGGCCCCACCAAGCATACCACCTCGGATCTCACCTTCGGCACGAACGGTTTGACGGTTACCGATGTAACCTCGACAGCCATCGGCAACTTCTGGGCTGAGCAACAACTGCTGCGCCCCGTTTACGCGCCTGGTGATTTCACCATCACCGCTGACATCTCGTGGGACTCGGGCAACACCGACTTCTCACGTCTGATGCTGCGGATCTTTGCGGAGGGAGCCCACCCGGAATCCGACAGCCCGCTCGTTGAGTTCGGGTTCGCCGACTTCACAACCAAGCTCGGCCGCATTATCGCTGCGCTTAACGACATCAACTACGACTCTGGTGAAAGCTCATTGAGTCAGACCGGCAGCGCCGAGCTCATCATCCAGCGCACCGACGGTCTGATCGAGTTGCTGTGGGACGATGAGGTTCTGGCGTCAGCGATGATCGACGACACCATTGGAATGATCGAATTGGCGTTTGGTCGGCAGATGATCTCTGGATATGCCACCACGTTCGGCTCGCTGGAGGTTCACCGGCTTCAGTTTTATGCGCCCCCCGCGGCTGTTCCGGAACCAGCGTCACTCCTATTGTTGCTGGGCGGCGCGGTGATGCTGATTGCGCGTCAACCCAAGGGGCTCACCGCGATCCGTCATCATCACCAGGCCACGGAAGCATAGCCGGCCGGGGTTCCGGGCCCCGCCCCAGACGATCGCATACGCTCTCGTGTTCAGCCATTCGTGCTCCACAGCTCGCGCAGATGGAGGTTGGCAATGCTTATTGATCGCAGGCATATACTCCTTTTCGTGATGGTTAGTGTGGCCACGGCACGTGCGGAAGAAGGCTTGTCGTACAGGCCGTATCTTGAGGCGTACTTATCACCGAAGACGACAGCGATCGCGGGATTGCAGTTTGATCCGAGCACGCATGTCGCCACGGTCTCGATTTCAACCACGGAGACGTGCCGCTTCACCTATCAGGGAGAGCCGTTGCCGTTCGACGGTCAGCATCTGACGGTTCAGTTCCCGATCGAAGACAGCGAGTCCATCATCAACGTGGTGATCGATACGTCGATCGGCGATCGTCAGTCCTATATCGAGCTGGAGTATCGGTCGCCCGCTTTCTTCGCATCCGTGGGCAGGCCTGACCGCAAGCGAGGATTTCTCACTCTGAGCAGCGATCTCCCACGCCTGCGGCATCATGCAAATACCTATCTTGACGTCAACTATCGTGACCAGTTGCGTCAGATGCTTCAGTTTGATGAGCCCCAATCGCTCAGCAAGCGCGATCGCAGCACCCACGCTGTGAGGCGCGTGATGGAGCTTATTCACGAGGCAAGGGCATGCCAGGGGGAGGCTGTCATCAACGGTGTAGACGGCTACACCTATCTGAAAGCATCGCTGGAGGGCACGAGCCAGTTCCGTGGCTGCGGCAGCACCTCCGTGATCGTTCGCGACTGTCTGCGTGCGCTGGATATTCCCGCCCGCAACGTGGCCATGTACAGCGACACCGATCGAAGTGGCTCCGGGCCCATCGTCATACAATCTCAAGGCCATACCACCAACGAGCTTTGCGTGGACGGCGCATGGCAGTGGTTCGATGCCTACCTGGGCTTTCTCTATGCCCGCGATGCGCAGAACGACAAGTACTTGAATACCTGGGAATTGATCGAGTATCTCGCTGACCCAGCCAAGAAAGCCGTCCTGCGGGTTGCGACCTACGACCCAGCAACGGGCGCCAGCAGCGAATCGAGTCTCGGGGAATCGCCCAGCCTGCGCCATGTGCTGGAGCGATTCTTCACGACAGACAAAGATCTGGTGTTCAGCGAATAGAGCCCAACGTCGCTTTCAGCAATAAGTGGAGCGCGCAGCACGGATTGGCACAGCACGCCGCTGTGCGAGACGAGATTTTTTGCGCCGCTGGGCTGTTGGGGGCTTGCATGAGCTGGAGCGGGTCGATAGGTTGATGCTCCAGCAACCCACAGGTGCGTGCCTCGTCCGCGGGATTCGCAGCGGGGCACGTGAAAAGGGAAGTGGGGTGAGGGGGTTTCGCCCTCGTGTTGCTGAGCCGGGCATGACGTGAGCAGCAAGTGGTTTTGGGCTGCTGCTTAGCGTGCCGCTGGTTCAGACAGGAGGCGAAACCCGCCGATTCCCCCGCGGACGCGCCGCCGTGATGGGCGCCCCGATGTGAACCATCGGGGCAGCGTCCCGCTCAAAGTCGTTGCCACTGTCGGGCCTGCAATGGGCCGGATGGGAAGGCCAGCGGGAAGCAAAGCCCTAAGCCGGAAGACCTGCCTGACGGGTGCCAGAGGGTCCTCGCGTATGGGATACCCGGGCAGGTCAGCTTCTGTCGTTCCCCTTGGCGACAACCAAGCTGCACTCCGCCCCGCGCGAGGACATGGGCATTCATGGTCCTCAAGGGGGTTGCCCTGCGCGAATCAGGGCGGGAGACATCAGCATGTTGAGGGGTTCGATTGGTTCATGGATGAGGGGTTGGGCGAGCAGCATCGGCGCGCTGGTCGCCCTGGCAGCAGCGCTGCCCGCGCAAGCGGCTTTTGATCTGGGCGATGTTCAACATTGGGTGGGCGCCGGCAGCAACCGGGCGGTGCTGGTGATCGATTGGAACGACGGCAAGTCGCCCGCATCGCTGGCCTGGGGGTATCGCTGGGACGGCTCAGCCACCGCGCAGGACATGCTGCTGGCCCTGGTCGCGGCTGACCCTCACCTTTACGCCCGCATCGGCCTGCCCGGCTCGTCCGGGGTGCCGCTGTACGGGTTGGGATACGACTCCGACGGCGACGGCTTCGCCATCAGCGACGGCACCAGCTTCACCGACGGCTTGGCGGTCACCGGTCCATCGGATCACAGCGACCCCACCGACCCGGACGACCGCTACGAGGAAGGCTGGTTCAGCGAAGGGTTCTGGTGGCATTACGAAAGCAACGACGGGCCTTACACCAGCGGAGCATGGTCCAGCGGCTTGGGGCTTGCATCGCAGCTCTTGAGCGACGGGAGCTGGACCGGGCTCAGCTACGCCCCTGGTTTCTCAGCCAGTGCGCCCGATGAGCCGGTCGCAGCGATCCCCGAGCCGATGACCGCCTGGCTGATGCTGATCGGGGCGGCAGGGGGGCTGACGCTCGTGCGCAAGCGTCGCTCACCCGCCATGCGCGCCTGGGCCCTGGGCCTCATGGCAATAACAGCGACATGGACAGCAGCAATCAGCCGCAACGCCCAGGCCGCGGTCGATCCCTGGGCCGATCAGGTCATCGCCTACACGCCGGGCTCCAACGCGGTGCCGGGGTTCAACCAATCCGGCTCCGTGCTGGGCGAGCCCACGCGGCTCACCTCGCCCACCGGCCCCTATCCCGGTCAGGTCACCGCTTTCAACCCGCCCTACGGAACCGATGAGATCCTCTCCATCGGCGCAGGCGGCGAGTTGATCGTCAAGTTCAACGAGCCGGTCGTGGACAACCCCTCGCACGTCCACTTCGGCATCGACCTGCTCATCTTCGGCAACGCCTTCTTCATGCAAAACGCCAGCGGCCTCATCACCGGCGTGGTCGAGGAGCCGGCACGCATCCAGGTCAGCCAGACCGGCGAGCCCGACTCATGGGTGGAGATCACCAGCGTATTCGCCGACGGCCTCTTCCCCACCCAGGCGTACACCGACAACTCCGGTCCTTACACCTCCGACGGCACCGTGCCCAGCGACTTCACCATCCCGGTCGATCCATCGTTCGACCCCGTTGGCAAAACCTACGAGCAGATCCTGGCGGGTTACGCGGGCAGTGGCGGCGGCGCGGGCGTGGATATCGCCTCCACCGGCCTGCCCTGGATCCAATACGTGCGGGTCTACCAGCTCCCCGGCGACACGTTCAGCGCGGAGATCGACGCCTTCGCCGATGTCGTGCCCGAGCCGGCCACCCTCGCGCTGTTGGGTTTAGCAAGCGCCGCGATGCTGAAGCGCCGCAGGGCCTAAGAGGCCGATGTGTCACGAATTCAGGGGCCGCTCGCCCGCCGGCGGCGGCCTCTTTTCCGCGTTTTTTCTGCATTTTTTTCGTATCAGCGAGAGCCGTTTATGACCCCGCGATCCAGAGGCTGGACGCTGATCGAGTTGCTGGTGACCCTCTCGCTCATCACGCTGCTGATGGGCCTGCTGCTGCCGGCGCTGGGCCAGTCGCGCAGCACAGCGCTGCGTCTGGAGTGCTTGAGCCAGTTGCGCCAGATGGGCATCGCCGCGGAAGTGTACCTCCACACCTACGACAGCTTCTATCCGCCGGCCTACTGGACCGCCGGCGGCGTTTTGTACACCTGGGAAATCACCACGCTGCCCGGCCCGCAACATGTCCCGGGCGTGTTGTGGCAGGGGCAGGGGACCATCGCCATCCAGCAATGCCCCAGCTATGACGGGCCCGACAACTGGACCGACGCGCCTTACACCGGCTACAACTACAACACCAGCTACCTGGGCCGCGACGCTTCGCCCCCCTCGCCGGCACGCCAACAGGAGGTCCGCCAGCCCAGCCAATGCGCCGTTTTTGGCGACGGCGGCTACAGCGGCGGCGCAAACAAATTCATGCGCTCACCCCTGCCCAGCCCCAGCGACGCGTTCTTCTCCGCACGCTACGCGGGGGCGCAGGCTTTCCGTCACCAGGACGCCACCAACGCCGTGTTCGCCGACGGCCACGGCCGAACCCTTCGCGAACGGTTCACCGCTGGCAACCCCAACGTCGCGCCGGGCACAGGCTTCTTAAGCGAAGACAACGAGCTTTACGACCTGGAGTGACAAAACGCCTCCGAAAATCCGCCAATCGCCCATCAGCAGCCCGTCGCTGCTGTGCCGTGGCGCCGCGACAGCGCGATCATCAAGTATGCTCGCGGTACGCCTGCACGATCCGCCGCAGGTATTCTTCCTGGTCCATCGCCCAATAGTCGTTGGAGAAAATCTCGACTTCAATAGCCCCCTTGAAGCCCGCGTCCTCTATCCACCCGCGGATGCGCCGCAGGTCGATGCAGCCTTCGCCCATCAGGGCGCGATCGTTGAGCAGGTCGCGGGTGGGCACGCGCCAATCGCACACGTGAAAGGCGAATAGCGTCCCTTCCTGCCCCGCCAGGGCGATCTGCTGCTCCAGGTCCGGATCCCACCAGGTGTGGTAAACATCCACCGCGATGCCCAGCAGGGGATGACGAAGCTGCTGGCACACCTGCTGCGCTTCAGCCATGCGGTTGATGCAGGATCGATCCGCGGCGTACATGGGGTGCAGGGGCTCGATGGCCAGCTTGACGCCGCGGCTCTCCGCGTGAGGCAGCAGGGCGGCGATGCCCTCCGCAACCTGCCGCCGACCTTCCTGTAAGTCCATCCCCGGCACTGCGCCGACGACCAGCACCACCATCTGCGCCCCGATCGCCGCCGCCTCATCAAGGCACTTGCGGTTCTCGTCGATCGCCTCAGCACGTGCCGCATCGCTTGACGCGGGGAAGAAGCCGCCCCGTACCAGCGCCGGCACGCGCAGCCCCGCGTCGCGCAGCATGCGCCCAGCCTGCTTGGCGCCCACGCCCTCCAGCACGTTGCGCCACACGCTGATCCCGCCGATGCCCGCGCGCGTATAAGCGTCGATGCACTGCGCCAGCGTCCAGGGCCGGTTCGTCATCGTGTGAATCGCCAGACGCGATAAATCCGTGAGCTGACTTGCGGGCATCGCTCGATCGTCCATTCCCTCGAGTCGCGATTTTGGGCGTCACAGCGCCGGCACGTCCACCCAGCAGCCGTCCTTCCAGCTTTGAATGCCCAGCTCAGCAAGCTGCACGCCCTTGGCGCCTTCGCGCAGCGTCCAGGGGAACGGCTCATCCAGCGCCACGTGCCGCAGGAACAATTCCCACTGCGCCTTGAAGGCGTTGTCGTAGGCGCACGGGTCGGGCACGCGCTGCCAGCTTTGGAAGAAGTCGATGGGCTGCGGGATATCCGGGTTCCACACCGGCCGGGGGGTTTCGCTCAGGTGCTGCACCCACACATCGCGCAGGCCCGCGACCGCGGAGCCTTCCGTGCCGTCGGCCTGGATGGTCAGCAGGTCGTCCCGCCGCACACGCGTGCACCAGGAGCTGTTGAACTGGCACACCGTGCCGTCCTCGAGCACGAAGATGGCGTAGGCCGAATCGTCCGCGGTGGCCTGGTAGCGCTTGCCGCGCTCGTCGATGCGCTGCGGGATGTCGGTGGCGGCGTGGGCCACCAGCTTGCGGACGGGGCCGAACAGGTGATCGATGACATAACGCCAGTGGCAGAACATGTCGATGATGATCCCCCCGCCGTCCTCCTGGCGGTAGTTCCAGCTTGGGCGCTGCGGGGGCTGATCGTCCACCTCGCCGGTGAAGACCCAATACCCGAATTCGCCGCGCACCGAGAGCATTCGGCCGAAGAACCCCTGCTGGCGCAGCATCCGCAGTTTGCGCATGCCCGGCAGCCAGAGCTTGTCCTGCACCACGCCGTTCTTGAGACCAGCCGCCTCCGCCTGCTGCGCCAGTTTCAGCGCCTCAGCGGTGGTGATCGCGGTGGGCTTTTCACAGTAGATCGCTTTGCCTGCTTGAATGGCGCGCTGGACGAACCCGACCCGCGCCAACGTGCTGGAAGCGTCAAAAAACACCTCGTACCGGCTTTCGCCCAGCGCCGCGTCCAGATCGGTGGTCCACTTGAGTGGCTCGCCGACGGCCTCCTCGCCGCAGCGCTGAGCCAGGGCGCGGAGCTTGTCCGCGCTTCGGCCGGTGAGGATCGGGTCGGGCATCAGCACCAGCTCGTCGCTCACCTTCACCCCGCCTTGGCGCATGATCGCCAGGATGGAGCGGACGAGGTGCTGGTTCGTGCCCATGCGTCCGGTGACGCCGTTGAGGATGATGCCGATACGTCGGGTCTGCATGATGCGGCTCGGAAATAGCAGTTCGGGGGCCATCACGCCCAGCGGTCACGTTCAGGTCCGGGGGCGGGCCCGCGATGTCCGGGGATCAGCTTACCGCAACCAACCCGCGGCGTCGTTGCAAAGGCGGGACGATCATATTTGCTAATCAGGACATGCCGCGGGCCGGCTCTCGGCAGGGGGGCTAGTGCGTCGTGGGCATTCGGCGGTACTGCGTGGGGCTCACGCCCGCGTGCTGATGGAACCAGCGGGAAAACGTGGCCACGGAGCCAAAACCCAGGGCGTCAGCGACCTGATGGACCTTGAACCGCTGCCCCAGGAGCATTTGGCGGGCCTGATCGAGCCGGCGGGCAGCCATATAGGCGTGGGGCGTGCAGCCCAAGCGCATGCGGAACCGCCGAGCCAGGTGGCGTGGCGACAGGTGTGCCGCCCGCGCCAGTTCCTCCAAACTCGGCGGACGCGTGAGCCGCGCCTCGATCAGCCGCAGCGCCGCGGCCAGGGCTTCATCGGCCATCTCGTCCGCGGCGCCGGGCTCGGTCGGCCCGCCGGGCCAGAGCGTCAACACCTCAGCCAGCCGCACCAGCAGCAGCGTCGGCCGCTGCGGATTCAACCGGCTCAATCGCATCATCGCGTCCAGCGCCTCGATCAGCCCCGCCGGCCGGGACAGCCCCGTCGCCAGCATCGGCAGCGGGCGATGCCGCACCACCGGCCACGGCCGCTGCACCTGGAGCTTGAAGTGATACACCCGCGAAGGCGGCTCGCCCGGCGACAGCTCATACCCATGCACTTGGCCCGGGTACGACACCATCGCTGTCACGCCGCTAATCGCTGTCCATCGCCCATCGCTGTACGCCCGCCCGGCACAGCCGTCGAGCAGGTCAAACTGGAGCAGTCCCCGGTGCTGGTGTGCCGAGATGGAAAAGGGCCGGGCGATCACGTGCGTGAGCGTCTGGGCCAGCCGTGCCGGATCAGCGAACAGCCGGCTGCACAGGTCGCGCACCGCTGCCTGGATGGTTGCCGGCTCGCTCATGGCCCGCCTCGTGGAAACAGCCCTTGCCCGCCCCTGCGGAGGATTTTAACAAATCTGGACATGATGGCGCCAAACCCGCCCTCGCCGCAGGCAACGCCGCGCGATATCCTGAACGCTGGATTGTTACCCCTTGTCGCTATGGAGCCGCGATGATCCGGATCGACGACCAGCTTGAACCGCGCGACTTGTTGCCCCGCCTGGAGGAGTTCTGGTCGCTCTCCGCGGCCAAGATCCACACCGTCGAGCAGACCTGCGGGCCCGGCCAGCCCTCGCCCGTCTTCACCCGGCAGGGGCGCTACACCGCCCAGGGCTGGACCGAATGGACCCAGGGCTTCCAGTTCGGCTCAGCGATCCTCCAGTACGACGCCACCGGCGACGAAGCGTTCCTGGACATCGGCCGGCGCAACACGCTCCAACGCATGGCGCCCCACCTGACGCACACCGGCGTGCACGACCACGGGTTCAACAACGTCTCCACCTACGGCAATCTCTGGCGGCTGATGAACGAAGGCCGGCTGCCCGAATCCGACTGGGAACGCCATTTCTACGAGCTGGCGCTCAAGGTCAGCGGTGCTGTGCAGGCTTCCCGCTGGGCGCGGACGCGCGACGGCACGGGCTACATCTACTCCTTCAACGGCCCCCAGTCGCTGTTCATCGACACCATCCGCTCCTGCCGATCGCTGGCGCTGGCGCACCAGCTTGGCCACGTGCTCATGGCCGAGCGCGACGAGCCGGTGTCGCTGCTGGCCCGGCTCATCGAGCACGCCTCCAACTCCGCGCGCTACAACATCTGGTTCGGCCAGGGCCGCGATGCCTACGACCTCCGCGGCCGTGTGGCGCACGAATCGCTCTTCAACACGAACACCGGCGACTACCGCGCCCCATCCACCCAGCAGGGCTACGCTCCCTGGAGTACCTGGACGCGCGGCCTGGCCTGGGCCATGCTCGGCTTTGCCGAGGAATTGGAATACATCCGCACGCGCAGCGACGAGGAGCTAACGCCCTTCGGCGGTCGGCAGCAAATCGAGGCCACCTTCCTCGAAGCGGCGCGGGCGACCTGTGACTTCTACATCGAGCACACTCCTGCTTGCGGCGTGCCCTATTGGGATACCGGCGCTCCAGGCCTGGCGCATCTGGGCGATTACCTGAACCAACCCGCGGATCCTTTCAACGATCATGAGCCGGTGGATTCCTCCGCCGCAGCCATCGCCTGCCAGGGCTTGCTCCGCCTGGGCCACTACCTGGGCCAAGGCGAAGAAGCGCGTCGCTATAGGCAGGCCGGACTGACCGTCCTGCGCACGCTGCTGGACGAGCCTTATTTATCGCGCGACGCGCAGCACCAGGGGCTGATTCTGCACAGCGTATATCACCGCCCCAACGGTTGGGATCATGTGCCGCCGGGGCGGAAAATCCCCTGCGGCGAATCGAGCATGTGGGGCGATTACCACGCTCGCGAAGCCGCCCTCTACGTGCAGCGGCTGGCTCAGGGTCAGCCATACCTGGCCTTCTTCACACCGCCTTCCGCATGAGGCAGGAGCGCAGCAATGGCTCAACCACAATCGCGTCGGGTCGCGCTGGTCACCGGCGGCAGCCGGGGCATCGGCCTGGGTGTGGCGCGATGGCTGGCGCGCGACGGCCTGGACCTGGCGATCAACGGCAGACGAAACGCCGATGAGGTCGCCGACGCGATCAAAGAGCTCGAATCGCTCGGCGCAGCAGTGCTCTATTGCCCCGCGGACATCGCCCAGCCCCAGGACCGCACCAGGCTTCTGGATCAGGTGCGCGAACGCTTCGGCCGGCTGGACGTGCTGGTGAACAACGCCGGCGTCGCGCCTCTCCGCCGCGCGGACATCCTCGAGGCCGACGAAGACAGCTTTCAGCGGCTGATCCGCATCAACCTTCAAGGCCCGTACTTTCTCACCCAGGCCGTCGCGCGCTGGATGATCCAGCAGCGCCAGGCGGATGAAAACTTCCGCGGCTGCATCATCAACATCGGCTCGATCAGCGCCACCGTCGCCTCGGTCAATCGCGGGGATTACTGCATCGCCAAAGCCGGCGTGGCGATGGCCACGCAGCTATGGGCCACGCGGCTGGCGCCGTTCGGCATCGACGTGTACGAGGTCCGCCCCGGCATCATCGCCACCGACATGACCGCCGGCGTCAAAGACCGCTATGACCAGCTCCTGGCCCAGGGCCTGACGCTTCAGCCGCGCTGGGGCACGCCCGATGATGTGGGCCGCGCCACCGCTGCCCTGGTCCGCGGCGATCTGCCCTACGCCACCGGGCAGGTCCTGCTCATCGACGGCGGGCTCACCCGACAACGCCTGTGATGCGGACAGCGAACATCTCAGGCAAAAAAAGGCAAAAAAGGCAAAAAACGTCTCATCCGCCCGACCGCTTAAGGCGAGGGAGGCTCCAGCCAGAATTGGAACGGCAGTGCCCGCAGATCGTGGCGCACGTTGTCCAGCTCCTGCTGGTACTCCTGCGCTAGCGAAGACTCCATCATCCCAACCGGCGTCGCCTGGGCCAACTGGTCCCACAGCATCGGCGTCGATGCTGACGGGAAGACCGCCGCGGATTCCACCGCTACCTCTTGACCCGGGCTGCTGGGCCGCTGAGCGAGCCATAGAGTCGCTGCAGCCACAACCACCACAGCGGCTGTCACGAGCGCCGCTGGCGCCCAGCGTTGGCGAAACACTTCGCGAATCTGGTCGATCAGCGTGGGCTGGACTCGCGGGCGGGTTTGCATCCCGCGCACTTGAGCCATCACGCTCGCCACCATCTGCGGGGAGGCTTCCTCGCCCAATGGCGTGTGGAGCAGATGGGATTCCACCGCCTGGGCCGCTGCCGCGTACGATCGGCAGCGAGGGCATCGCGTCAGGTGATGCCTGGCCCACCAGCCCACAGCCTGGCCGCCTCCGAGCAGGATGAGCTGACGCGTCATCCAGCAGCGCATGGTGAATCTCCTAAACGAGTGTTGGACGGAGCCGATGCCGGCTTGAGGCCCGCGTCGCTTGTCTGGTTGGCCATCACGTGCACCAGCTTGGCCTTGGCGCGGTGCAGGCCCACGCGCACCGCCACCGACGACTTGCCCATCGCCTTCGCCACTTCCTTCAGCGGCATCTCCTCCACATAGCGCAGCCACAGGGCCGTGTATTGCTCCGGGCTGACCGTTTGAGCCACCAGCGCCCAGAATCGCTGTCGCTCCTCCTCACGGCCGATCTGGGCGGTCGGATCATCGCACGGGCTGACCGGCTGGGCGTGGTCCAGATCGACGCCCGCGGGCTTGGCGCTGCGGCAGGCGGAGGCCATCCGCCGGGTTGCGATCGCGTAAAGCCACGGCTTGAAGCGGTACGCCGGTTGGTACTGATGCAGCCGCTGATACACCCGCACCAGCGTCTCCTGGGTCAAGTCGTCCGCATCCACCGCGACGCCGCGCAGACGATGTGCGAAGAAGCGCGCCAGTCTCGGCTGATACCGCTTCACCAGCGCCTCAAACGCAGACAAAGAGCCGGCCTGCGCCTGGCAAGCCAGCTCTTCGTCGCTGCGTTGCCCCCAATCACCCGGTACGGGCTCGGTCGTGCCGCCCCTGTGGTCGGTCATGCACGCCCTCCGCGGTGGCGTTGTCGGTGAAGCGATAACCTGGCGATCCTGATTTTTAATCGTCCTCCTGCTGCTTGTGCTTGTGATGATGCCATGCCTTGCCATGCCGGTCCATCCACTGAGCCAGCACGTTCGCGTCGCAGCTCCAGTCCGCAGACACGCGGTCGCCCTCGGCCTTGGCGGTGAGCGTTTGCACAGCCTGGGTGATGGGGGCGTCCGGGCCATGCCGCAGCGCCACTAGGGCGCGGAGGCCCTCGATCAGCTCCACCATCTGCGCCGCGGTCTGGGCGTCGCGCGTCTGCGTCCGAAGCTGAATGTGAGCCTGCCCGTCAGCCTGCCCCGCCGCCAGTTGCGCCGACCGCACCGACCGCATCGCCGCAGAGCGATGCTCCAGCGTATCGAGCCCCACCACGCCCAACTGGAAGAACACCCCCGGCGGCTGGGGAGCCAGCAGCGGATCGCCCTCGCCCAGCGCTTCGCCTTCCCCCTCCATCACCGCCAAGGCGTCACGCAGCTCCGGCTGGCCCGAAGCGATCACCACCTCACCTTCGTCCCGGATCACCGCCAGCACCCGATGATCCTCGCCGCGCCGATGAATCGTGAAGCGGTGCGCCGCCCGGCCGTCCAGATCGACCTCCTCATAGTTCCGGGCCCGGGTCATGCGGCGGACCAGCGCCTCCCGATCAAAATCGCCGCGCAGCACCACCACCCCTTGACCCTCCTCCAGCGTCGTGCCGTACATCGTCACGCTGTGCAGGTCCGTGAGCGGGTTGAACCCGTAATCCTCCTCAAATTCGCGCACTTTGGGGGAATCAGCGTCCAGCTCCCAGCGATCCAGCACCCGCTGGCCCACCGCCGATTGGAGCATCGCCTGCACGTCGATATGAACGTACCACCGGGCCTGCTGGGGAACATCCTGCGGAGGTTCGGCCCGCGCCCCCGCCGCAGCCAGGATCGTCATCAGCACCGCCGCAGCCGTCCCGATCCATTGGGTATGCATGGCATGGTTCCTTGGATGCCGCATCTGACCGCCTTTCCGCTCCGACAAGGCCCGCTAGCGCCCTGTGACCCGTACGCTTCCCCTTACCCACGAATGTTACCGCCCAGCGTGCCTGTCCATCCCCTCCGCCCGGTCGCCCCCCGGAAGCG
>DASVCG010000204.1:0-4263 GCA_036381755.1 Phycisphaeraceae bacterium
TGGCGGTCTCGCTGCTCATCGCGCTGTACTTCACCTTTCTGCACCCCAGCACCGGGGCCTGGGCGCTGGCCCCCTGGCAGCAACTGCTCATCGCGGTCGTCGTGACCACCGCGGCGTGGATGGCGGTGACCCTCCTCACCTCGCCCGCGGATAAGAAGACGCTCCGACGCTTCTACCGCCTCGTGCAGCCCGGCGGCCCGGGCTGGGCCCCGGTCGTCCGCCGGGCCCGGGAAGAAGGCGACGCCCTCGACAACCCCGAGCAGGAGGCGTGGGACGTGCCGCGCGGCATCGTGTGCATGCTGCTGGGCTCCGTCGCCATCTACGCCGCGCTCTTCGCCGCCGGCAACTGGATCTACAGCCGCCACCTCATCGCCATCTTGCTGACCCTTGTGGCCGTCCTGGCGGGCGCGACGCTCTGGCGCATCTCGCGCAAGCTCGTCCTGATTTCAAAGCCTCAGCCCGCCCAGCCGCTGGAGAGCATCGGCCCGGTCGCTCCTTCCGAGCAACTCAGCCACGCGCGATGACGCCTCCGCACAGCCCGGCCGATCGGCGCCTAGGCCCAGCAGGCCGCGCTCCGTGCTCTTTGCCGCAACGCTTAGCCGCCTGCGGCGCCCTGGCCGCCCGGCTCGGTCATGCTGCGCGGGTCCAGCAGGGCGTTGAGGCGATCCTCATCCAGCAGCTTCTTCTCACGCGCCAGCTCGCGGATGGTCTTGCCCTCGCTAAACGCCTCCTTGGCGAGCTTGGCGGCCTGGTCGTAGCCGATCACCGGCGCCAGGCTCGTGACCATCATCAGCGACTGCTCGATGAGCTGCTGGCAGCGCTGGCGGTTGACCTGGAGGCCCGAAAGCAGCTTGTCCACGAACACGTTGGCCACGTTGGTCAAGAGGTGAATCGACTCCATCACCGCGTCAGCCATCATGGGCATGGCCACGTTCAGCTCGAAGATCGAGCCCACCCCGCCAAAGCCGCCGAGCGTGATCGCCGCGTCGTTGGCGATCACCCGGCAGGCCACCTGAATCACGCTCTCGCAGATGACCGGGTTAACCTTGCCCGGCATGATGGAGGAGCCGGGCTGAATCTCCGGCAGCAGCAGCTCAAAGATCCCGCAGCGCGGGCCCGAGCCCATCCAGCGGATGTCGTTGGCGATCTTGGACAGCGACACCGCGATGGTCTTGAGCCGGCTGTGGGCGTCGACCAGCGAATCCTGCGTCGCCTGGGCCTCGGGGTGATTGGGCGCTTCGCTGAAGGGGATGCCCGTGCGGGCGGCAAGCTCCTGGGCGACGCGCTGGCCGAATTCGGGGTGCGTGTTGATCCCGGTGCCCACCGCTGTGCCGCCGATGGCCAGGCTCGACAGCGCCATACGGGCGTCGGTGGCGTGCATGACAGCGTTGGCGGCCTGCTGGGCGTAGCCCGAGAACACCTGCCCCACGCGGATGGGCGTGGCGTCCATCAGGTGCGTTCGCCCGATCTTGACGATGTCGTCCCACTCCCGTAATTGGCGGTCCAGGGTCTGCTGGAGGCGCTGGAGCGAGGGGATCAGCCCCTGGTCGATGGACACCGCTGCAGCCACGTGCATCGCGGTGGGGAACGTGTCGTTGCTGGACTGACCCATGTTGACGTGGTCGTTGGGGTGGACCGCCCCGGCCTTGCCCTTGGCCCCGATCCCCAGGCCCAGCTTGATGTTGGCGAGGTTGGCGATGACCTCGTTGGCGTTCATGTTCGTGGAGGTGCCCGAGCCGGTCTGGTAGATATCGACGGGGAACTGGGCGTCGTGCTTGCCCTGGGCGACCTCTTCCGCGGCCTCGATGATGACGCGGGCAAGCTGCGGGTCGAGCTTGCCCAGTTCCTGGTTCACCTTGGCGCAGGCAGCTTTGAGGTGGCCAAAGGCGCGGACGACCTCCACCGGCACGCCCCGGCCGGATACGGGGAAGTTCTCCACCGCCCGCTGCGTGCTGGCGCCCCACATGGCCCAACTGGGCACGTGCATCGGCCCCATCGAGTCCTGCTCGATCCGCGTCTGATCCTCGCTCATGTGCGTTTCACTCCTGGGGGAACGCCGGCCTGGAGGGCAGGCCAGGCGGGGCGACTCTACTCAAAACCCCCCTGCCCGTGCAACGCCTGCGGCTTAGGACGGCCGACGCGATCCGCGCCGATGGCTCAACCGCCCCCTGCTGGGCCAAACCATTTGCGGATCGCCGCTAAACCCGCTACAAAAACCGCTCTGTTGGTTCGTCGTCTATGCGGGCGGGCCGCCCCCTCCGAACACGGCTAAGCGTAGCCGGCACGCATCGGCAGGCCAGCGGCCCCGCCGGCCTGGTTCGACCGATGAATGTCTTTAAGATCCATCCGTGAATAGGATTACATCTTTATGGCCCTCAAGAAAAATCACGAAAGCTACTTGTTCACCAGCGAATCGGTGTCGATGGGTCACCCGGACAAGGTGTCGGACCAGATTTCCGACGCGATTCTCGACAGCCTGATCGCTGTAGACCCTCAGGCGCGCGTGGCGTGCGAAACGCTGTGCACCACGGGGCTGGTGGTGGTGGCCGGTGAGGTCCGCGTGCACAACGACGAAGCCATCAAGGCGCTCAACAACGCGGAGGAGATCGTCCGCCAGACGCTGCGGCAGATCGGCTACACCGACCCGGCGATGAAGTTCGACGCTGAGAGCTGCGCGGTGATCCGCACGATCCACGCCCAGTCGCCCGACATCGCCATGGGCGTGGACCGCGACGGGGCCGGCGACCAGGGGATGATGTTCGGCTTCGCCTGCCGGGAGACCCCCAGCCTCATGCCCCTGCCGATCGACCTGGCCCACCGCCTGATGCGCCGCCACGCCGAGGTCCGCCGCAAGGGCATCATCAAGGGTTTGCGGCCCGACGCCAAGAGCCAGGTGACCGTCGCCTACGACAAGAACGACCGCCCCGTGCGGGTCGACACCATCGTGCTGTCCACCCAGCACACCCCGGACTGGAACGGCAAGCGCCGCCAGGCCCAGCTCAAGCAGCAGGTGATCAAGCACATCATCGAGCCGGTGCTGCCCAAGAAGCTCTATGATGGCAACCACGTGACGATTTACGTCAACCCCACGGGGCAGTTCGAGATCGGCGGGCCCCACGGCGACACGGGGCTCACCGGCCGAAAGATCATCGTGGACACCTACGGGGGACGGGGTCGGCATGGCGGGGGAGCCTTCTCCGGCAAGGACCCCACCAAGGTCGACCGCTCCGCGGCCTACATGGCCCGCCACGTCGCCAAGAGCGTCGTCGCCGCCGGCCTCGCCGACTGCTGCGAGGTGCAGTTGAGCTACGCCATCGGCGTCGCGGAGCCCACCAGCGTGCACGTGGACACCTTCGGCACAGGCCGCGTGGACGACTGCAAGATCGCCGACCTGATCCGCGAGTTCTTCCCGCTGACCCCCCAGGGCATCATCGCCCACCTGGACCTGCGCCGCCCGATCTACACCCCGACCGCAGCGCATGGCCACTTCGGCCGGGCGCCCAACGGCCAGGGCGGCTTCTCCTGGGAAAAGACCGACGTGGCGCCCCGACTGGCCAAGGCGGCCGGCCTATGATTAGGACTATCCGCCCTTGGCAGCCATCTGCGCCGGGCTTTGATCCTGTGGCCGTCACTGAAGAACCCTGATCAAGCGTCCTCCAGCAGGCATGTTGATCAAAAAAGGCATCCCGGTTTCCCCAGGCGTGGCGATCTTCCCCGCGGTCGTCCTGGACGCCGAGGACCAGCCTATCCCCCGGCGCACCATCCCGCCCAGCCGCGTCCCGATCGAGCACCAGCGGCTCGATCAGGCCCTGGAGCAGTCCATCCAGGAGGTGCAGCAGCTCCGCGAGCAGACCGCCTCGAGCCTGGGGCAGGAGCTGGCCAATATCTTCAGCTTCCACATCGGGATGCTGCACGACCAGCACCTGATCCGGCAGATCCGGGGCCTCATCGACAACGAGCGGACCACCGCGGAGTACGCTGTCTATCAGGTGCTCCACCGCCTGGGGCAGACCTTCCTCCAGCATGAAAGCAAGTACCTGCGCGAGCGGGTCTCGGACGTGTGGGACCTGGAGCGGCGGATCCTCAAGCACCTGATCGGCTACACCCACACGCAACTGCACCAGCTCAAGTCGCCCGCGGTGGTCATCGCCCATGACCTGACGCCCAGCCAGACCGCCAGCCTGGACAAGAACAAGATCAAGGGCATCGCCACCGACGCCGGCGGGCGGACCAGCCACACCGCGATCCTGGCCCACGCCCTGG
>DASVCG010000205.1:0-4848 GCA_036381755.1 Phycisphaeraceae bacterium
TGACACAAACATCAGGAACGGCATAACGGAATAAAACTCCCCCGCGCCGGAGCTGCCAGGATGGGTAAAATCCGTCTTCTGCCGAAAGTCCGCTAGCGGTTCGGCGTCGGCAAAATGCGCTGTACATCAAGCCAGTGACGACGCATCAGCCGGCACTTGGTTTGAATCTGCTCAATCAGATTTGCCCCCAAAACAAAAGTGTCTTCTTCGACCGGCCCGTGGGCGTGAATCAATAGGTCCATCCCCCCCTGCTCCAGCAGACGGCGAAACCGCGTCGCATTGTCCAGCTCGTCGCGCATCAGCTCATTAAACACGAGCAGGTCGGGGTGGCCTATCCAAGGATCAATCGAGGCAATGTGTTGGTCGCCATCGCGTCGGGCGCTTAGGTGGCGATTTCGCAGGATGCCCGCGGCATAGAACGCGGCGCAGCTCCGGAGGATGCTCACATACAGCCGAATCCCCAGCGCCGAGCGTTGCAGCAGCGGCCCCAGCGGTGCATCCGCCAGGGAATCGAACGTGGCAGCCACCGATTCAAATCGCTGCTCCAATTCGTCCACAGACCACAGGCGCGGATCGCCCGCCGCATTACCCTCTCCTCGTGACGGTCCCGCGGTCGGCGTCAGACGGCTGCCATGCTGATCGAGGTAATCGTGCCGCGCCGCCTCATCGGAAACATTGAAGACATAGCGGAGGAAGTAATGCTCTTCGGACGGCGCCAGGCATGCGGTGTCGAACAGCAGCGGCCGCGTGATGTACCGCATCGACACGCCGCCGTAGATCGCGCTGAGGCCGGGCAACGCTGCAGCCTTGAACCGCATCGCCTCCCGCAGAGCAATGAATGCCTCCAACAGCGCTTCAGCACGGTCGGGGCCGGCCCAGGTCACACACCAGCGGTGCAGATAATTCAGCAGCGCCCGCGCGCCCCACGCTGGCCCCTCCAGGAAATCGTCAACGAGCTCGATGAGGTGCTGGACAACGTCCAGCCGCTCCATGCCGCGGTCATAGGGGCATCGCAGATCGATGAAAATCGCAGGCGGCTGCGCGTCGCGCAACGCCTGAAGCCCTTGCAACGCGCCCAGCGGATCGAATATACCCCGAACGGGGTAGCACGCGTCGGCGAGTGTGCCCAGCGTGAGCGGAGCGCCAGTCCTGCCGCGCACCCCCGCACGCGCGGGAAGCTCGCGGGCGATATCATCAAGCTCCTTCACGGAAAAGTTGCCGCTGAAGAAAACATCAACAGCCCCGCGGGCCTCCGCAGCGCCCTGCTGGATCGCTTCGACAAGGCCGCGCACCCGCTGACCCATGCAACGATGTCGGCAACTCGTCGGCCCGTTGGGCCCAGCGTATTGCCAATCCGACCAGCACAAGCCGGGGCCCGCATCGTTGGTTTTGAAATAGAACGTGCCAATATCAGGCGCCAGCTTCAGCAGATCAGCCGCCATGCAGTGGATCATTGCCAACACCTCCGGCCGATCCACGCAAGGCGCATAGGCCTCCTGCCGACTGCGCCGCGGGTGATCCGTCCTGGGCCCGCGCCACTCCGGGTAGGCCTCAAAAAACGCCTCCGGCAGATAATTCGGCAGATAATTCCAGAACGCTGCGCCCAGCCCCAGCTCGCTCAGAATCGCTGTCTTGGCAAGCAAAAGCGATCGATTCGCCGCCACAGCCTTGGCCGGCAGAAAAGGGGTGATCTGCGGGGCCGGCGCGAACCGCTCCAGCGCCGGATTGAACGCTGTGTACGCGTGCCACGAGTTCTGGCCGCCAGGCGTGTCGCAGCCCATCTTCTGCGCCAGCGCCCCGACATTGACCTCAACCCGACCGTGGCGCCTCAGCCGGGTCGCGAATTGGGCAAGCGATCGGAATTCGTCCAGGTCGCGCGTCGGTGTCGTAATGATCAGTTTCATCGGGTGCGCCATGCGCTGTGTCCGTCTATCACTTATACGTGGGAATGATGATCCCTCGCATGATCATGTTCTGCGCCACAATGAAGACGATGAGCGTCGGCAGCGAGGCCAGCACGTTCGCGGCCATGGTGAGGTACGGCGGCGCCCACTGCTGGAGCTGAAAAATATGGACCATCAGCGTCCACATGCGCTCATCCTGACAGACAATCAACGCCCAGATGTACGATCCGTACGTCGCGGTGAAGGTGAACAGTACGATCACCGCGAGGATCGGCTTGCAAAGCGGTACGGCGATCTGCCAGAGCATGCGCAATTCGCCTGCGCCATCGATCCGCGCAGCCTCGAAAAGCTCTTCGGGCAAGCTGTCGAAGAAGCCCTTGAGCAGGAAGATACTGTAACCGCTGGCCGCTCCCGGAAGGATCAGCGCCGCGTAGGTGTTGAGCAGGCTGATGGAGCCCGCCTCACGCGAACCGGTCGCCCAGCTTAGCAGCACGCTGACGCCCGACGCCGCCATCGCCGCTGAAACGCAACCCGCCAGCGCCGCCAACCACACACGCCGACCACGATCACGATGCAAAACCGCCATCGCTGCCAGCGCTCCCGCCATCAGCGCCGCCAATCCCGACCACAGCGGAAACTCCCGCAGAAGCAGGAAGCCAGGAATCATCGTCACTTCATAAGGAAACGCCATCGTCGCCAGCAGAAAGAGCAATACCTGATTGGTATAACCCAGGTTGAACCGCGACAGCGCATAAGCGGCCAGCGGATTGACCGTCAATGCGCAAGCGATCATTGCGACCACGAGAATAAACGTGTTCCACAACGAGTATCCGCGGACCGCAATGAAGTCCAAGACCTCTGCGAAATTCCGCGTGAGGAACCAGATCATCCACTGCCCGCGGTGCTCCTTGAACTCCCACAGATCTTCATGCTCGTATGGCGGACGGGCCTCATCAAAGCTCGCCAGTTGCACGCCCCAGGCGTTGTTCAGCGCACTTACATCGTCGCCATATTTTTGGCGAATAAATGAAATAAACGTGAGGTCCGGCGTCACCACGCGCAGATCGCGTACATCGATGCCGGAAGTCAGAAACGCGCTGACCGCGCTGAGTTCCAGCAGCCCCGGCTCCAGGGGAGGCCACCGCACATCAGCCAGCGCCGCATAGCTCGTCCCGAGCCTGCTGTTGATCGCATCGACATCGTCGCCGTAATGTTCAACCAGGAACGCGCGGTACCGGGCGTCACCGTTTACAATCGCCACGGTGTGGTACGGCAGTCGCTGCGTCACGAACTGAACCCAATCAGCCGCCAAACGCAAATTCTTCGGTGGCGAGGCCGAGAAAGGCACAGCCTCAAAGGAAGTAAACGCGGCGTCCACCGCCCGATTGAAATTCTCAATCCGCTCATACCGGCTACGCAGCCAGACGCGCCATAAGGCGGTGGCGTCGATCGGTCGGCGGTAGGCCGGATCAAGTGACCGCTTGAACGCCTGCCACAGCTCACCCTTGCGACCGGGAATCCCCGACCAGAGCCGGCTGGTCGGCTGCTCGTATAGCGCAAAGACTTCTGCGAACGAGGATACATCCGACTGCAAAGCAACTCGCAGCCGCGATACATCGTCCTCCAGGGTTTCCGCAAGGAAGTCACGCCAGAGCAGATCCGCCCTGCCGGGCAGAGATCGCCGGCCGACGTACCAGACACCGAACTCGCGCGGCTCCAGCGTCCGCTTGAAGGCACGCCAGTCCTCAACCGCCTGCACCGCCCCGGCGGACTGCACCTCCTCCGCGGGCATCCGAATCTGAGCAAAGTCGCGCACCGCGGCATCATGCAGCAGACGAAAGTCGTCCAACTGCTGATACTTCTCAGCAAGCACCTTGGTGTACCGCGCTTCGTCCTCGAAAAGGTAACGCGGGATGAGGCGATACTCGCTGTAATCCGTTTCGCTGGTAACGGCCGTCGAAATCATCAGCAGAAACGGGTAGAGCATGGTCGCGCCGCCGAGAATCAGCGCAGCATACATGGCCGCGATGATCAGCCTGGCAGCAGGCGTGCGTCGGCCGATGGTCGAAAGAATAGGCATGACGTTCAAGCCGGCTCCGTCAGCCGGCGGCCCTGGTGAATCGAAGCTGCCTGAGAATACGCAACTGGTAAACCGTAAACCCGATGAGCAGGCTGCCGAGCATCCAGGCCTCGGCCGTCGCGTAACCAAATTTCAGATGCGTGAACGCGTTGAAGAAGATGTCCATGCCGATGGTCATGGTTTTTTGCCCCGGCCCGCCGCCGGTCATGACAAGGATATTGCCCATAGCGTGGAACGTGCCGACAAACGCGCCGATGAAGTTGATGACGATCAGCGGCCTGAGAAACTGGATCGTGACGTGCCAGGCCTTGTGGAAGGGGCCGGCACCGTCCAGGTCAGCCGCTTCGTAGATTTCCTCCGGTATGCTTTTAAGGGCGGCCAGATAAACGATGCAGCCCGGCCCCGCGCCGGCCCAGATACCCGGCAGCGTGACCCACAGCATCGCCCAGTAGCCGGTCGGATCCTGCAGCCAAACATAAGGGCGCGTCGGCGGTGTAAGCGTGCGATTCAGCCAGGCCGCCATCGCAAGCCCCAGCACGCTGATAGCAACGGCGATCAGCCGCCACGCCGCGCGACCGGATGAGGCCGGCGCACCCGGCACGCGCCGCATGAACCCGCCCGCCACCCAGGCCGCCGCCGCGCAGGTCCACACGAGCGCCACCCCCGCGATCAACACCGGCTGCCGCCAGCCCATCCGCTCGATCCACGGCAGCACGATTTGCCAGCGAAGGATGGCATCGCCGTCACCTGATATAACCCACGCCCAGGCTAGCGCAATCAGCTCAATGATCGCATCAACCCCCAGCAGCGAGCCCATCAGCAGCAGCGCCCAGGGCAGAACATAGCCGCCGCCCTCGCCAAGCG
>DASVCG010000206.1:0-2833 GCA_036381755.1 Phycisphaeraceae bacterium
CTCCTGGCCTGTCAGCGGCACGCCCTTTTCCGCCGACCGCGCAGCCTCTTAGAGCAGGCCCGTCAGCGGCTGGAGACCCAGCACGACCATTTAAACAAGGCCCTGCCCCATCGGCTGCGACTTGTGAGCGAAACACTGGCGGCTTATGCCTTACGGCTCACCCACGCCGGCCCCCGTGCCGTCAAGGACCGCCGCCTGCGCCTGGAGGCCACCCAGCGCCACCTGGAAGCGGTCAACCCCGCCAGCATCCTCCAGCGGGGCTACAGCTACACCCAGGGGCCCGACGGCCGAGTGCTCCGCAACCCCAGCGACGTGCAGCCAGGCGACCCGATCACCACCACCCTGGCCCAGGGCAAGATCCATTCCCGCGTCGAAGCCGGCCCCTCATCCCCCCAAACCTCCCCTGCCGTCGCCTCACCCGCCCCGCGCCGCCGGGTCTCCCGCGCCAAGGCTAACCGCCCCAGCGACCCCACGCTGTTCGGCTAAGTCGTTTAATCCCCCGAATCACTTAGACTTGAATCAATCACCATCCGCGGGGCCTGTGGGAGGAGTCGGGCCCGAGCCCTGGCCGCTGGCGCTACCGCCGCCCTGCTGGCCGGCCTCACCCCCGCGTCGTCGGCGGCGTCTGCGGCGACGCTTCTTCCGCGCCTGGCCCGGCTGCCCCTCCACCGAATCCACCGAAGCTGTCGCCTGGCCCTTATAGCCCCCGGAAGAATACCCCCCGGAGGAACCCACGCTGTCAGAATGATCGTCCGAGCTCGCCGCCGGCTCCGCCGGCGTCGCGCTAGCCTGTGCCAAATCAGGAGTTGGCCGACCGGCCTTGGCCGGCTGCGACGGGCGGGCCGATGCGGGACGCTGCCCCTGCTTACCAGACGAACGCGACGCCCCGCCCCAGGCCGGAGACGAAGCCTGCTGGGCCGCTTCGCGCTGCTGAGCGCGGTAGGCCGCGGCCTCCTGATCGCTCAGGACGCGGATATCCTCCACCGGATACGCCGCGGGGGCGCCGCTCCCGACCTGCACCAGCACCAACTGGGTGAGGATCTGCGTCTCCATCACCAGCCCCACGCCGTCGGGCGTCTCCACCAGGCTCTTGCGGTGAGGCAGCCGCTTGCGCAATTCCTCGTAGGTGGCGTCCTCGTAACGCAGGCAGCACATCAACCTGCCGCAGCGCCCGGAGATCTTCATCGGGTCCAGCGTGGCCTTCTGGATCTTGGCCGACTTCATCGATACGGGCTTGAGCACCTTGAGGAACTGCTTGCAACAGCAGTGCTGGCCGCATTTTTCGTAATCGGCCACCAGGCGCGCCTCCTCGCGCGCGTTGACCTGGTGCATCTCGATCCGCGTCTGGTACTCGCTCGCCAACCGCTTGACCAGCTCGCGGAAATCGACCCACTGCTCTGCGGTGTAATAAAAGACGATCCGCTCCCCGCCCAAAAGCAGCTCCACCTCGACCAGCCGCATGGCCAGGCCCATCTGGGCGATCAGGGTCTTGGTGCGCTGGATGATCTGCGGCTTGCGGGCGTCGAGCCGGGCCTGCTCGTTGAGGTCCTCTATGGTCGCGACGCGCAGCACCTTGCCGGAGGTGGTGAAGGGATACTCCTTGCCGCCGGAGTTTTCGATGTACTGGAGCATCTGCTTGCGGCTGACCGACTTGGCGCAGCCGCTGTTGGGGCAGGTGGTGGTGAGCATCTCGGCCAGCTCGACGCCCCGGCCGGTGCGGATGACCACCTTGCTGCCGCAGCCGGGCTTGGCGGTACCGTCGTAGGGCAATTCCGCGATCTGCCGCAGGTAGCCGTAGCGGACGACGATGGTCTTGGGGATCTGGAGTTTTTCGTACGCTTTCCGGTCTTCCTCTTCCAGGAGGATGGGAAGCGGGGTGATGGTGCCTGGCATGAAAGGGGGGCTCCGTGGTGCACAAAACCCAACAGCCTGCGCCGCTGCAGCAACGCCTGGGCCTGGGGGGAATCGGGCTGTCGCCGGGCGGTGGTTTTCATTCACCCGCCCCCTGCCCGGCTGGGAGGCGGGGTTCATCCACGAAGTCCGGCCCCATCATACCGGAGGCGGTTCCAGCGTTGCAATGCCACGCCACGACAGCCCCGCTGCGGGCCCTCAACCGCCGTTGCGGCTATACTGTCTGGCTTAAGCGTCCCTTAAACCCCGGATCAACCCCGGAGAGCGACCGGTGTTCAAGTTTTTCCGCAAATACAACAAGATCATCCTCGTCTTTGGCGGCGTGCTGCTGATGGTGGCCTTCCTCGTCCAAGGCACCATGCAGATGTTCTACGGCTCGCCGCTGGACGAGCCGCTGGGAGAGATCGACGGCCGAGAAATCACCTATGGCGACCGCAACCAGGCCGCCACCGAGCTGGAAGCGTTGCGGATGCTCAACCCCCTGCTGGGGGCGCGCGCCAACCAACTGGCCCAGGAAGACCCCCTCCAGTGGCTGCTCATGACGCGCGACGCCGACCGCATGGGCCTCTGGGCCAGCGAATCGGAGGTCAACGGCGTGCTGCGCGACCTCCAGGTGCAGGACGCCCAGCTCCAGCAACTGTCGATCAGCTCCCGCCTGCCAACAGGGTTTTTCCGCCAGGCTGTCCGCCACTGGCTGATGCTCGAGCAATACCGCGAGCTGGTCCTGGGCCAGGCGCACCAGCCCCCGATGCAGCGGCTGCTGATGATGGCCAACGCCATCCAGTTGAATCAGCAGCTCCGGGGCGTGCGCGACCTTCAGACGATGTTCCAGTTGCGGGAGATGGTCGCCTCGCTGGCTGCTGCAGCGGAGGGCTCGCCCCGGGTGAGCGAGCCGCTGGTCAAGCACGTCCTCCAGGACGCG
>DASVCG010000207.1:0-3243 GCA_036381755.1 Phycisphaeraceae bacterium
AGATACCGCTTTACATGCGGGCCGATCTGGTCCGCCAAACCTCGCGCACCAGCTTCGAGGCGCGCGACGCGATCCTGACCACCAGCGAGTTCGCCCAGCCGCACTTCGCCATCGGCGCAGGCCGCCTCACGCTCAAGCAGATCGAGCAGGAGGAAGGCGGCCTGGAGCAGCGATTCACCGCCACGCACACCACCTTCAACGTCCTGGGCGTGCCGACGTTCTACTGGCCCTTTCTGGCCGGCCAGACCAATGATGTTCCGCTTCGCCGCATCAGCGCGGGGTACTCCAACCAGACCGGCCCCGAGGTGACCACGCGGTGGGACCTGTTCGCCTTAGCCGGCCGACAGCGGCCCGAAAACGTCGACATGCTCCTGGCCCTGGACTACCTGGGCGATCACGGCCCCGGCACGGGAGTCGAGCTCGAATACGACCGCGACGCCATGTTCGGCCGGCTCGACAGCTACCTCCTGCCCAACGACAACGGCGAGGACGACATCGGCGGCCGGCCCATCGAGATCGAGCACGACGGCGAGACACGCGGCTTCTTCCGCTGGCAGCACCGCCACGAGCTGGCCCAGGGCTGGGAGCTGTCGCTGGAAGGCGCTTACGTCTCCGACGAAACGTTCCTGGAGGAGTTCTTCCGTGACGAGGCCTACGAGGCCAAGCCTTACGAGACATCGCTCTACCTCAAGAAGCAGCAGGACGAATGGGCCGCGGACCTGCTGGCCAGCGTCCAGACCACCGACTTCCTGCCTCAGCTAACGACGCTCCAGACACCCGGCTACGCTGTGGAGAAGCTGCCTGAGCTGCGCTACTTCCGCATGGGCACGAGCCTGTGGGACGGCCGCCTGACCTGGTTCAGCGAGAACCGCATCAGCCGCGTGCGCGCCGATTTCGGCGAGGACGCCCCGGAGGACCGCGGCTTTTCCAACAGCGCCTCGCAGTTGCTGTTCGGCATCCCCGCCACGACGACCTTTGAGGATGCCGCCGACGCGATGATGTTCCCCGACGACTGGCGCTGGCGGGCCGACACACGCCAGGAGATCACCGCGCCGATGAAGCTGGGCATCCTGGACGTGGTGCCCTACGCCGCCGGCCGCATCACCGCCTACGACGAGGATTTCGAGGAGTTCTCCGGCCAGGATGATCAGGCCCGGCTCTGGGGCGCGGTGGGCACGCGGTTCCACACCACCTTCACCAGCCAGGCCAACGACTTTGAAAGCCAGATCCTGGACGTGCACCGCCTGCGCCACATCATCGAGCCCAGCGTGGACGTGTTCCTGATGGGCTCGACGGTCAGCGCTAGCGACCTGCCGGTGTACGACACCGACGTGGAGTCCGTCAGCGAGGGCAGCGGCGTGCGCCTGGGCCTCCTCAACACCTGGCAGACGCAGCGCGGCGGGCCGGGCCGATGGCGCAGCGTGGACTGGATCACCCTCCAGACCGATCTGGTCCTCCGCAGCTCCGACGCCGACACCGACGCCGCCATCGCACGCTTCTACCCCTACCGGCCCGAATACGGCATCGGCCAGGACCACTTCTACACCCAGCTGATGTGGATGGTCAGCGACACCCTGGGCGTCGTCGGCGAGCTGACCTACAACCTCCAGGGCGACGAGGGCGTCGCCCACTGGCGGCTGGGCGCTACGCTCCAGCACACGCCCCGCCTCAACTCCTTCCTCAACTACGAGGAAATCGACATCCTCGACAGCAGGCTGCTGACCTACGGCTTCACCTATCAGCTCACCACCAAGTACACCCTCAGCTTCGCCCAGCGATGGGACCTGGGCCAGCGCGAGTCGCGCGACCTGAGCGTGTGGCTGGAGCGAAAGCTGCCGCGGTGGCGGTTCCGCGTCGTCGCCAGCATCGACGAGCTGGACGACGAGCAGATGATCGGCGTCGTGCTCGTGCCGGAGGGGATCACCGGCGGCGTCTCCCCCATCAGGCTCATCGAGCCCTCCCGCAACTGAGCCTGCCCGAACAAACAAATCTAAAGTTTTAGGTTCAGCGGTGATCCGCCGCGCAAGCGCTGGCGCTGATGGTCAACGGCAACGCCGGCTCGGGCTTGGCCCGTTCGATGTGCAGCCGGCGGGCGCGGTGCTCGGACCAGTCCGACACGCGCAGGTCGGGCGAATCCGGCCCCTCGTGCACCTTGAGGATGTGGTAGCGGTTGTCCCGCTGGGCGGGAGTGAAGCCCGCGTCGCGGATCAGCTTGCACAGCACCGCTTCGTCGAGGCAGTAGGTGGTCCCCGCAGCGGAAACCACGTTCTCCTCCATCATCACCGAGCCCATGTCGCTTGCGCCGAAGAACAGGCCCAACTGGCCGATCTTGGGCCCCATCGTCACCCAGGAAGCGCCGATGGAGTGGATGTTGTCCAGGAACAGCCGCGAGATGGCCTGCATGCGCAGGTAGTCGACGGCGCCGGCCATGCGGACGAGCTTGCCCGCGCGGGGTACTGCTTGATCGCAGGCGGCCTTGTCCAGGGCGTCGATTCGGCCGGCGCTGACCAGGTCGGCCAGCTCATCGCCCGGGAACGGCTCGCCGGACTCGATGTCCCAGTCCGGCACGCGGCCCAGGGGCGTGTTCTCCCGCTGGAAGGGCCAGGAAATAAAGGCCACGTACCGCCCCGGCCAGTCGTTCTGGATGGCCCGGTCCTGCCAGTCGCGGACCCGCCGCATGTGGTCGATGCGGTCGGCCACGCCCTCGATGTGCCCGAACATCATCGTGGCGCTGGTGAACATGCCCAGGCGGTGGGCAGCGGCCATGACGCTCAGCCACTGGTCCGCGGTGGCCTTGCCCAGGCCGATCCGCCGACGGACGTGCTCAGCAAAGATCTCGCCCCCGCCGCCCGGAATGGAATCCAGCCCCGCTGCCATCAGCCGGCGCAGGATCGCTTCGAGCTTGGCCTGCCAGACCTCCGCCGGCAGCCCGTGGCTCTTTTTGGGCGCGGTGCGCGGGAAGCCCTCCAGCTCGAAGACCGCGACGAACTCGACCACCTCCGGCGGCGAGAATCCATGAATGTGAACCTGCGGGAATTCCGTCTTGAGCCCGCGCAGCATCTCCTCGTAGAACTCGATGGGCAGGTCCGGGTGCATCCCGCCCTGGAGAAGAATCTGCGTCCCGCCGACGTCCACCAGCTCTCGCACCTTCTGGTGAAGCTGCCGGCGGTCCAGGACGTAAGCATCGGCTTCATCACCATCGCGGCGAAAGGCGCAGAAGGTGCACTGGGCTGAGCAGACGTT
>DASVCG010000208.1:0-2035 GCA_036381755.1 Phycisphaeraceae bacterium
GGGACTCATCTCGAAGACCCCCATTTCGCCTGCAGGTCCGAAGCGGTTCTTGATGGCGCGCAACACCCGAAATCCGGAGGCCGATTCCAACGCGAGGGTGGCGTCCACCATGTGCTCGATCACCTTGGGCCCAGCGATGGAGCCCTGCTTGGTCACGTGCCCGATAAGGACCAGCGTGCTGCCCGCATCCTTCGCGGCCTGCGTCAAGATGGCGGTGCCGTCCCGTACTTGCGTGATGCTGCCTGGCGTGCCGCTGTCGTCGGCAAGGAGAGTCTGGATGGAATCCACGATGATCAAGCCCGGGCCGCGCTCGCGTATATGCTCCCCCAGGATGCGTGCGTCCGTCTCGCGGGTCAGTTCCAGTGCTGGGCCCACTCCAAGGCGTTCCGCACGCATCTTCACCTGCGCTGGTGATTCCTCGCCTGCGACATACAGCGTGCTCTCGCCGGACGCGACCGAAGCGTCAGCCAGTTGCAGCAGCAGCGTGGACTTGCCGATACCCGGCTCGCCGGCAAGCAGCATCACCGAGCCGGCCACCCAGCCGCCACCCAGCACGCGGTCCACTTCGTCCAAGCCCGAGGGGCGGCGCAACAGCGCGATGCTGCCGACATCCGCCAATCGCGCGACCTGCACCAGTCGGGCCGTCCGGCCCGACCGCTTGCCCGCCGCGGGGCCCGCCGGGGGCGTGCGCGCCTCCATGCTGCCCCAGGCGCCGCAACGCGGACAGCGCCCCAATTCCACGGAGGATTGACTGCCGCACGCACGGCAGACGTAACTGGTAGCGGCCTTAGCCACGGAGCAGCGATCCGGCTGGGAACGGGCGGAGGAAAACCGTTGCTGACATCAGGTCATTTTACCGTGTCGTGCCAGTGCCCAAGGTCAAGGAGAACAAGTGGACGGAGTAGAGTGGGGCTGCACGGGAAAGGGGCGCCGGCATAGCGCCCCTGAACATGAATGGTCCGGAGGGGATGGGCCCTCAAACCATCGGCACCGGCCGGGCGAACTGCACTTCTTCCTTGTCGACGGTCACGATCAGGCCGTCGCTGCCGCCGTGACTAAGGAGTTCGAGCGACAACGGATCCTCGATGTACTCGCGAAGGACGGCGCGCAGGGGCCGTACGCTCTCACCCTTGGGAAGCTTGGAGACCAGAAAGGGAGCGACCTCGCTGGCGAAGGTGATTTGGATGTCGCGGTTGGCGAGTTCCTCTTTGATCTCGTCAAGCATCTGGCTAGCGATGTAGAGAATGCCTTGCTCGTTGAAGATGTCGAACGCGATGACCTCATCGAGACGATCCAGGAATTCCGGGCTGAAGATGTTGCGGAGTGGACTCTGGGCATCCTTGGCAATCTCCTGGAAGCCAATGGAGCCGCCCACATTGAAGCCGGTGTTGCTGGTCATGATGAGGATGACGCGGCGAAAATCCACGGTACGGCCCAGGCCGTCGGTCAGGCGGCCGTCGTCCAGGACCTGCAGGAAGGTGTTGTAGATGTCCGGGTGGGCCTTCTCGATTTCGTCGAGGAGCACCACCGAAAAGGGCTGGCGTCGTACTGCTTCGGTGAGGCGGCCGCCCTGCTCGTGCCCCACGTAACCCGGGGGAGCGCCGATGAGTTTCGAGATGGTGTGAGCTTCCTGGTATTCCGACATGTCCAGGCGCACCAGCGAGCGTTCGCTGCCGAAGAGCTCCACAGCCAATTGCATGGCCAAGAAGGTCTTGCCGACGCCGGAGGGACCGACGAACAAGAAGGATGCCGACACGCGGGTGCGGCCGCCCAGCCCGACGCGGGCGCGCCGCAGGGCCGACCCCAGTGCATTCACGGCGCGGTCCTGACCGATGACGTGCTTCTTGAGGTTGGCTTCGATCATGGCCAGTTTTTCGTCATCCTGGTCGTCCACGTAGATGCCGCCCCAGGAATTGATGACCGCCTCGAGGTCCTCGCGGCTGACGACGGGCGTGCCATCGTCCGCCTCGAGAACGGGGAAGCCCAATGATTTGTTGAGGCGGGTGCGGGCGGCAGCCTCATCGATGAGGTCGAT
>DASVCG010000209.1:0-4389 GCA_036381755.1 Phycisphaeraceae bacterium
TGATCGTGGCCGATCGCCAGGGTCAGGTGCTGCTGCTCGAGTCGTGCTGGTCCGGCGAAGCGGTCCACCGCTGGGACCGCCCCTCCCCGCTACTATTTTGCGTGAACCACGTCCAGGATGAATCGCTGCGGGCGAAGATGATCGCCCAAGGCTATGACGACAACCCCGGCCCCTGGAGCAGCCGTCGTCTGGCCCGCCTGACCGCAGCGGCCCAGCGATTCGGCCCAACCGTGACGCTGGACCAGCTCAAATCGCTGCTGGCGGACCACGATCACTACCCTGATTCGATCTGCAGCCCGACCGCTGCCTATCACACCATCGCAGCGCCGCAGCACCAGCCCTTGGGCTTGTGGGTGAGCGACGGCCCGCCGTGCCGCAAGCCTTTCACTTTTGTTCCCCTGGATCAATCCTGATGAGCAGCAGCCTCGCCACGCATGATGAAGCGTCGCTGTTTGAGACGATCCGTCGCGAGCTTTATACGCCGGTGGTGGGCGACATCCTCGACCAGTTGGGCTGCTATCACTGCTTTTTGCCTCAGCCCATCCAGCCGATGCGCGAGCCGATGGTGGTGGTGGGCCGGGCGATGCCGGCGTTGATGATCGACGTGTACGGCCCGCAGCGGCAGCCGTTCGGCAAGCTCACCGAGGCGCTGGATCAGCTCCAGCCTGGCGAGGTGTACGTGGCCTCGGGCGGCCAGATGCGCTGCGCCTACTGGGGTGAGATCCTCACCGCCACCGCCCGCATGCGCGGGGCGGTCGGCGCGGTCATCAACGGCTTTCACCGCGACACGCCTAAAGTTCTGGAGCAGGACTGGCCCGTATTCAGCCGCGGCCGCTTCGCCCAGGACTCCTCCGTGCGCACCCAGGTGGTCGATTACCGCTGTGCGATCGAGGTCGGCTGCGTGCGCATCGAGCCGGGCGACCTGATCTTTGGCGACCTCGACGGCGTGCTGGTCATCCCCCGCCGCTATGAGGCGGAAGTCATCGACAAGGCCCTTCAAAAAGCCCGCGGCGAAAAGACCGTCCGCAAGGCGATCGAGGGCGGCATGTCCAGCACCGAGGCGTTCCGGAGGTACGGCATCCTGTGAACCCTTCACCGGCCAGGACAGCGTTCCGGGTGCATCATCGTGACAACGTCGCCACGCTGCTGGCCGCTGCGGCTCCGGGGGACCTGATCGAGCTGCGGGGCCCGGACCCCCGCGCCCCCCTTCCCTCCCGCGAAGCGATCGAGCCGGGCCACAAGGTCGCGCTGGCCCGCATCGCCGCGGGCGAGCCGATCATCAAGTACGGCATCACCATCGGTTACGCCACCTGCCCCATCGCGCCCGGGCAGTGGGTCCACCTGCACAACTGCCGCAGCGGTTACGACGAGCGCTCCTCCACGCTCGATCCGCACAGCGGCGCGCCGACGGACACACCCTATGCCTGAGCCCCTGCCCCGCGCAAGCTGGACCGGCTACCTGCGGCCCGACGGCCGCAAGGGCGTGCGCAACATCGTGCTGGTCATCTACACCGTCGAGTGCGCCAGCCACGTCGCCCACGCCATCGCCGCTGACGAGCCCGACACGCACGTGATCGGCTTCCCCGGCTGCTACGACAACGCCTACGCCATCCGCCTGATGCTCGCTTTGGCGCAGCACCCCAACGTCGGGGCGTGCCTGTGCGTGGGCCTGGGCTGCGAGTACACCCAGCCGCGCCTCCTGGCCGATCGCGTGGCCCAGTCCGGCCGGCCCGCCCGGTGGTTCTTCATCCAGAACACTGGCGGCACCCGCGCCAGCATCGAGCAAGGCAAGCAGATCGTGGCCGAGCTGCGCCAGCAGATCCAAAACACGCCCCGCGTCCCCATGAGCTGGCAAGACCTCGTCATCGGCTGTGAGTGCGGCGGCTCGGACACCACCAGCGGCCTGGCGGGCAACCCCACCGTCGGCAGCTTCTTCGACGCCCTGGTCGACGCGGGCGGCACAGCCATCTTCGAGGAGATCGTCGAAGCCATCGGGCTGCGAGACTTCCTCCTGGCGCGGGCCGCCTCGCCCGAAGCCCGCGATCAACTGACCGCTGCCTACGATAAGGCCGTTGCCTATTGCCAAACGGTGCGCCAATACTCCGTCTCGCCGGGCAACTTCGCCGGCGGCCTGACCACGATCGAGGAAAAGAGCATGGGGGCGCTGGCCAAAAGCGGCAGCCGCCCGATCCAGGGGGTCATCAAGGTCGGCCAGGCGCCGCCGCGGCTCGGCCTGTGGCTGCTGGACTCGGTGCCCGACGAGCACTTCATGCAGTTCGGCTACACCAATCCCAACGACACCGAGGGGATCATGGACCTGATCGCCGCCGGCAGCCAGATCGTGCTGTTCGTCACCGGGCGGGGCAGCGTCATCGGCTCGCCCATCGCGCCGCTGGTCAAGATCACCGGCAACCGCGCCACCTTCCAAAAGCTGCACGAGGACATGGATTTCGACGCCAGCCGCGTGCTGGACGGCCAGGCCACGCTCCAAAGCCAGGCGCAGGAGCTGGCGCAGCTCCTGGCCCAAATCGCCGCCGGCCAGCCCAGCAAGCCCGAGCGTCTGGGCCACCGCGAGTACTTCATCATGTATAAGCACCAGAACACCCCGCCGCTGGACGTCGGCTGCCGGGCCTGATATGAAGCATCCGTTCTTCTGAATCCACATACACAACAAAAAACCTGAGGGATGGCATGAAAGTCACCAAGCTTGAAACGTGGCGGCTGCGCCGAGGCCAGGAGCTCTTCGACTCAGCGCGCCAAGGTCATGCGCCGATGGATTGGGACGTCGTCGCGCTGCGGCTGACCACCGAAGACGGCCTCACCGGCGAAGCCACCGCCCTGGCGGCCAGGTCCAGCACGATCACCCAGCAATACATCCACGAGCTGATCGCGCCCATCGTGCTGGGCCGGAGCATCCACGACCGGGAGTGGATCTACCACGAGCTGTGGCGGATCGATAGGCACCTGACGTTCTTCCCCGTCTACCTGCCCGGCCCTATCGACGTGGCCCTCTACGACGCAGCCGCCAAAGCCGCGGGCCTGCCGCTTTACCAGTATCTGGGCGCTTACCGCACGAGCCTGCCCGTGTACGCCTCCAGCCTCTGGCTGGATTCGCCGCAGGCTTATGTCGATGAAGCCCGCCGCTACGCCGCCCGCGGCATCCGCGCCTACAAGGCGCACCCGCCAGGCCCCTGGACGCTGGACCTGGAGGTCCACGAAGCCCTGCGCCAGGCGATGGGCCCGGACTACGTGCTCATGAGCGACCCCGTCGCCGAATACTCCATGGGTGAAGCGGTGCGCGTCGGCAGGCAGCTCGAAAAACTCAACTATCACTGGTTCGAAGAGCCCTTCCGCGACTTCGAGCTGGCCAAGTACGCCCAGCTCTGCGCAACGCTGGACATCCCCATCGCCGGCACCGAAACCACCCGCGGCGGGCCCTGGGGCGTGGCCCAGGCCATCCACTTCAACGCCGTCGACATCGTCCGCGCCGACGTGTCGTGGAAGCCGGGCATCACCGGCACCCTCAAGATCGCCCACCTGGCCGAGGCCCACGGCATGCGATGCGAGCTGCACACCACCACCATGGGCCCCATGGACATCGCCAACCTGCACGTGTCCTGCGCGATCCGCAACTGCGAATACTTCGAGCTGTTCGTGCCCGATGAAGTCTTCGCCTTCCCCATGAAAGGCAAGCTGCCCATCGATGACCAGGGCCTCATCCACGCGCCCCAGAAACCAGGGCTGGGCATCGAGCTGGACTGGGACCTCATCGATAACTGCACGCTCGAACACGCGGTGTCGAAGCTGTAACTTTGTGCGGCTCCTGGAGCGATGCTGATGACGGCGAAGATGACGGCGAATCCTTTTCGTTTGGACGGCCAGGTGGCCTTGATTACCGGCGCCGGAACGGGTTTAGGCCTGGGCATGGCCCGATGCTTCCTTTCGGCTGGGGCGCGCGTGGTGATCGCGGGTCGGCGGGAGGCAGTGCTGCGCGAGGCCGCGGCGGAGCTGGGCGAGGGCGCCTGCTACGAGGTGCTCGACGTGACCGACACCGCCGCGGCGCCCCAAGTGGTGGACCGCGTCCAGCAACGCGTCGGGCCGATCACCTGCCTGATCAACAACGCCGGCATCCACCTGAAAAAGCCGGCCCTCCAGACCCAAGACCATGAATTCGAAGCGGTCCTGCGCACGCACCTGACCGGGTCGCTGGCGCTGACCCGTGCCGTCGCGCCGGGCATGATCCAGCGCCGTCAGGGCGCCATCCTGTTCATCGCCTCCATGACCACCTTCCTGGCGATCCCCCAGGTGGTGGCTTACGCGACGGCCAAAAGCGGCGTGGCGGGCCTGGTGCGCACCTTGGCCGCGGAGCTCTCGCCCCACGGCCTGCGC
>DASVCG010000210.1:0-7574 GCA_036381755.1 Phycisphaeraceae bacterium
AGGCGGAAACCAGGTCGTCGACACGACCACGCTCTACCTGGACGGCATCACGCAGTTGCAGCAAGCCCAGTCCGCCACCGAGCAATGGGATGCCACCTCCCAAACACCGTTCTTCACCTACAACGATGGCCAGTCACACCAGGTGTGGTACGAAAACGCCAGGTCGTACCGGCAGAAGCTCAAGCTCGCCCTCAACGAGGGCCTGCAGGGCGTGGGAGCCTGGTCCCTGCGGTACACCGACCGCGAGGCCGCACCGGCGTTCTGGCCGGTATATGAATCGCTGACCTCGCACGTCGACGCGGGCGACCGCTGGTACACGACCTCGGACACCACCGTCACCCGCGCATCGACCACCGTCGGCGACGCCGTCGACCTGACCGTAAACAACGGCAGCGGCCTTGAGCGCATCGGAGCCAACTTCGACACCCTCCAGCTCGACGACGCCGGCGATCGGATCAGCCTCAAGTTCGACATGAAGCGCCTCACCGGCGGCAGCATCAGCGACAGCACGGGCTTCCGCTTCGGGCTCTACAACAACGGCGGCACGCCCATCACCGCCGACAGCACCAGCGGCGTCCTCCAGAACACCACCGACGACACCGGCTACTTCATCGAGCTGGGCGTGGGCGCCGCCGGCGCAACCGCCTCCCGCGAAGGCGCTGAAAGCAACGGCATCCTCGCCGGGCCACGCACCTACAACGTCGCCCTGGGCAGCGGCAGCGGCGCGGGATTCGCCGGCTTCAACGACACCGACCTCCACGAGGTCACCCTGCTACTGACCCGCCTGACAAACGGCATCCACCTGATTATCGAGGTGGACGGCGTCGCCGTGATCGACGTCTCCGACACCACCAGTGGCTACGTGACCGACCTCAACATCGTCGCCTTCGGCATACGCGAGATCGCTTACGACTACTGGCTGGGCAACGTCCGCGTGAACGCTTACACCGTCCCCAACCCCGAGCCGGCATCCTCCATGCTGCTGACCGCCGGCATGCTGGTGCTGGCGACTCGACCGGCCGGCGGCTTGAGGCGACGGTCACGCCACCGCTGACAGCTCCCGGCCCAGCGGAAACGTTCCCGCACCCTGGTGCAGCGTCAACCGCTTCATGAACTCATCGAAGCAGCGCGCTTCCATCGGCGACCAGACCACCTCGCTGAACGCCACCAGCCGCGGCATCAACTGCTTCTCCAATTCAGCGCGGTTCGGCGTGTACTCGGTCCACATCGCCGCTTCGCTCCCAAGCACACGCGGGCGCAGCGATTCCTCCAATTCCGCGGGCACCGGATCGAACTGATAAACCTTCTCCAGCGGCAGCAGGCACATCCAATCCGGCCGGGTGGGCTGGTCCCGCTCGAAGGCCGGGTAATCGAAATAGGTCCACTCGTGATTGGAGTTGATCGTCGCTGCGCCCAGCCTCGCTGCCTGGGCTGACTCACCCGCGTGCCAGCCCTGCGCGATGGCGCCCGCAGGCAGGCCGACCTTCCGGTCATCTCCCCACAGCATCTCATCCACCCACAAAATCGGCGTGCGCCCCAGGCTCCGCCGGCAATAGTCCGCCATCCGCCACATGAACCAGCCCTGCAATTCCGACTCGCTGCGCAAACCGTGGCGCACCAGGGCCGCCCGGCAGCGCGGGCACTGCTCCCACAACCCCTTGGGCCGTTCATCGCCGCCAATATGCAGATAAGGCGCATCGAACACGCCTGCGATCTCATCCAGCACGCCTTCGAGAAACTCGAACACCGCCTCGCGGCCCGCGCAAAACGCCAGCCGACCGACCTTGTCGGTGTACGCCGACCAGCCGCGGTCGCCCACCTCCAGCGGCTTGCCGCTGCACGACAGCTCGGGATACGCGTAGAGCGCCGCGTTGCAGTGGCCGGGCATCTCGATCTCAGGCACCACCTGGATGTGCCGCGCCGCGGCATAGGCCACGATGTCGCGCATCTGCTCCTGCGTGTAGAAGCCGCCGTAGCGATCACCGCCGCTGCCGCGCCACGCCGCGATCTGCGTCAGCCGGGGGTACCGCTCCACCTGGGCACGCCAGCCCTGATCATCGGTCAGATGCCAGTGCAGCCGGTTGAGCTTGAGCAGCGCAAGCTGATCGATCAGCCGCTTGATCCACGCCACCGGCTGAAAGTGCCTCGCGGAATCGAGCATCAGCCCGCGCCAGGGGAATCGCGGCCGATCGTGAATCCAGCCGCAGGGGATTTGCCCCCGATCCTGGGCGACAGCCGCCGCAGCCAGTTGAATGATCGTCTGGACAGCGTAGAACGCGCCCGCGGGCCCCGCCGCCTCCACCGTGACGCTGCTGGGCGCGATCGTCAGGCGATAGGCTTCCGCGCCATCGCCATCCGAAAACCGCTCCGCCTCTTCGTGAAAGGCGATGCATCGTCGATGCGGCGTGCTTGAGCCTGGCGGAATCAAAATCGCCGCATGGCCGGTAAGCCTGCGCAAAGCCGCGGCCAGCATCGCCGCGGTGCCCGCCACGCTTGCGGGGGCCGCGATGCTCAGCTCACCGTCCAGCGAAAAAGCGCCACTTCGGATTTCCTGCTGAACCGGCTGGGGAATCAGGCAATACTTCATGATGCTGCTCAGGCGGGATCCCTCAACGCCGCGCGCGATCCGCGGTCAGCGAAGCGGATGATCGCCGATCAGCCCGGCGAGTAAGGCTGAGCGTTGAGGATAGCGGGGAACGCCTCCGCGGGGAAGGCCTCGTCGGAGCCGGCGTGCAGCGCCGCATCCAGCGCCGCCACCGCTGCGCCCATCGACACGCCATAGTCGATGAACGCCGAGGAGCGCACCGCCACCTGCCGGCCCGGCACGCGGACCACCCGCCGATTCATCTCCTCCTCGATGAAGCGCAGCATCCGCCGGTTCGACACGCACAGGTTCCCCCCGAGCAACACCACCGCCGGGTCGACCAGGTCCACCACCGCCACCAGCGTATCCACGATCCGCTCCAGGACCGGCTCCAGCTCGCGAGGCAATTCACCCTCGGGCCTGGCGATCAGCAGCAGATGCTCCGCCGCGACGGTGCCGTACGGCGCTTTCTCGATCAGCGTGTCGATCTCGCCCGCGCTGTAGTGCGAGCCGCGATAAAGCTTGCTGTCCAGGAACAGCGACGAGCCCAGGCCGTGAACAGCGTAAGCCTTACCCTCCTCGGAAACGTTCATGAGGAAGTAGAGGAAGTTGCTGACCCCCGCGGCGCTGCCCAGGCGAGCCTCCGCCAGCGCAGCGAAGTTCGAGTCGTTGTCGATCTCCACCGGCGCCTCGAACACCTGCTGCATGAGCTTGGCCAGCGGCCAATCCTGCGCCTTGAAGCGCGTGGACCGCAGCACCATGCCCTGCCCAGGATCAACGATGCCCGGCACACCCACGCCCACGCCCAGGAGCTTGCCCGCCGGTCGGCCGTGACGCGTCACCCAGTTGTCCACGCGCGTCCGGATCGCCCAGGGCAAGAGGTCCGCCGGCTCGCGCAGCGCGAAGCGATCCCGGTCGATCACCCCACCCGCCGCATCCAGAAACACCAACGACGCCCAATCGCCCTCCAGCCCTACGCCCGCCACCCAGCCCAGTTCGGGGTTGATCTCCAGCAGCACCTGCCGCTTGCCCGCCCCGGCCTTGGGGAGCTTGCCCACCGCGCGGATGATGCCCTGCTCGGTCAGATCGCGGACGATGTAGGTGACCGTGGAGCTTTGCAAGCCGGTCCGCGCCGCCAACTGCCTGCGGGACATCGCCCCCTCTTGCCGCAAAAGCTGCACGATCAGCCTGCGGTTGTTCACCGCGGCGCTAAGCTGATTGGCTTTGATCAACGGCCGCACACCAAACTTCCCTTCATCCCCCGGCCGACCGCATCAGCTTATCCGCCGTTGCCACGCCCGCCAGCCCGCCCCGCTCACGGCGACTGATGATCCAACCGGACCTGCTCAAGCCGGATCTCATCCCGCTGAACCGACGCCGCGTGGCCATCAAGAAACAGCACGTTGCCCGCGCCGCCGGGGTGGCGATTCGGATCGGGAAGGTTGTCCAAATACGTATCGCGGTCAAATCGGTACCGATGCTGGATGATGGCCACATCCACCCTGCGAGGCGCAAAGGCGTCCCACAAGAGCACGTGATCAGCAGGAACGCGGACCGCGCCATACCGCTCGCCCCGCCAGGCCGAGTCATCATGCGCGTTCCACTTCGGCGAAGGCCGCGCGCCCCCCATCTTGCTATAACCCCCGCTGGGCCCCTTGGCGTAGGGGTCCTGGTTCAGCATATAGCTGCCGCCCAGCTCGATCTTATAGAAGCTGTAGTCCAGCGGCGGCGGGGCGCCGTAGGGCTCCGCATCGTCCGGGCAAATCAGCAAAGACCGGGACACCGGATCATCACCCGTCAGCGGCTTGCCCGTCGCCTCCGGGTAACGATCGCTGAAGTACCAGGACCAACGATTGCCCCCAGCCGTCGAAACCACCAGCCGGTCATCCTGGTCGTGCAGATGAAGCTGGTTGACCATCGCCATCTGGTGCTGGTTGCTCAGGCACTGCATCGACCTCGCCGCCGCCCGCGCCGACTGAAGCGCTGGCAGCAAAATGCTGATCAACAGCGAGATGATCGAAATCACCACCAACAATTCAATCAATGTAAATGCCCTGGTTTTCATGGCCCATCTCTCCGGGAACAAGTGCCATAAAACCCAAAATAACCGACGTAAACCGCCATGTCAACAAAAATTCATTGATTGAGAATATTATTGACGAGACGCCCCGAATGGGTTAGATTGCCCGGCATGAGCCCTTTTCGCTGCCTGACCGTCCTGTTGGTGGGATTGGCTCTGATGCAGGCCTCTGCCTCCGCTGAGCCCCTCAGCCATTCCCCGGATCAACCGCCCGCGAGCCCCAAGGGCATCCAGGGGATGTGGGTCTGGCGTCAGCAGTGGTACAGCGACGCCCAGGAGCGCGCAGCACTTCTGGCGTTCTGCCAGCGATGGGGCATCAACCGCCTGCTGGTGCAGGTCCACATGGACCGCCAGGCCCAGCCGATGACGTTCCGCGATCCCGAAGCCCTTGCCCGCCTCATCGCTGACGCCGCCGACCTGGGCATCGCCGTCGAAGCCCTCGATGGTGCGCCCGAGATGGCCGCGGAATCCAACCGGCCCGCCGCGATGGCGACGCTGGAAGCCATCCTGGCCTTCAACGCCTCCCTGCCGCCGGGCCGCAGGTTCGTGGGCGTCCACTACGACATCGAGCCTTACGTCTCGCCCACCTGGAAGGCCGGCCAGCCGCAGCGACAGCAAATGATGCGCGACCTATTGACGTTCTACCACGCCGTCCGCGACAAGCTCGACCGCGAAGCGCCCGGCATGACCCTGGCCGCTGACATCCCCATGTGGTACGACCACAAGACACAGCCCGACGATAGCTGCATGATCGAGTTCAACGGCCAGCTCAAGAACCTGCATCAGCACATCCAGGACGTGTGCGACTACGTGGGTATCATGTCCTACCGCCGACACGCCCTGGGAAATAACTCCGTCGTCTATCACATCAGCGCCGAGCTGGATTACGCCGAGCAGATCGGCAAGACGATCTGCCCCGCGCTGGAGACGATCGAGCTCAAAAGCGAGCCCCAGATCACGTTCTTCGGCACATCCGCCAGCGAGTTCTGGACGCAGCACAACCTCGTGCGCCAGACGCTGAACGATCGGCCGGGCTTCGGCGGCATGCTCACCCACTCCTACCGCGGCCTGCGCGACCTGCTCGAACCGTAACCTGCACGCCACCGACCCACCCGATCCTCTTATATTGATATATTGCAGGCGCCCGGTGCGCCGTATCAGGCTTCGCCCACCGCGCTGGGCCTCGCGACCCGCTTTGACCTCGACCTTGATGGAGTAGACCACCGATGCGCGGCTTCATGCTCGACAGCGCCCGCTGCCTGGAAAACCGCGACTACTACCCGCGCTTCATCCGCTTCGCCGCCCAGCGAGGCGTCAATACGCTGCTGTGGCACTTCACCGACGATCAGGGCTGCTCGCTGCGGTTCGACAGCGTCCCCGAAGCTGCTTCGCCCCACGCCTACACCAAGGCTGAGCTGACCGACCTGCTGCGCCTGGCCCGCGAGCACGGCATCACGGTCATCCCCGAGCTGGAAACGCTGGGCCACACGCGATACCTCACCCGCTCTGTTGCGAGCCTGAGCCACCTGGCCGAGAACGACGACGTTTTCACCTCCATCTGCCCCGTGGCGCCCCAGACACGGGACATCATCAGCCGACTGATCGACGAGGTGGTCGAGCTTTTTGACGCGCCGCTCGTCCACGTGGGCCTCGATGAGGTCAACTTCGGCGGCCACCCGCTCACCCGCCAAGCCCTCCAAACGCGCGCCGCTGCGGACCTCTACGCCGACTACACCCTCTTCCTCCACAGCCGCCTGGCTGCGCACGGCAAGCAGATGATGATGTGGGGCGATCACCTGCTCCGCGATGCAGCCATCGCGCCGCAACTGCCGCGCGATATCGTGGTCTGCAACTGGCAATACGCTCCCGACCCGCCGCAGGACACCACCCAGCGCCTCCTGGACTGGGGCTTCGATGTCGTGCTCTGCCCAGCACTCATCAGCTACAGTCAGCCGCTGTTCCCCGGCCAGTCGTACGCGATCCCCAACCTCCGCGCCATCGCGCGACACGCCGGCCTCACCGGCAAGGGCCGCGTGCTGGGCACACTCACGACCATCTGGACGCCCACCCGCTTTTTCCACGACGCCCTGTGGCTTCCCGTCGACCTGGCCGCAGCCATCATGCGCGACGGGCCCGAGGTGGACCTTCGCCAGACAGCCGCCGCGTTCGCCCAGGATTTTTACGGCCTGACGCCCTCGCCCCGATGGCTCGACGCGTGCGAGGAAATGTTCCAGCACATGCCCCTGCACAAGGAATGGATCGGCGCGCTCCGGCTGGACGAACCGATCAACGAGCCAAGCCAGCAGGCCGATCGCTGGACGCGGATCGCCAGCGTCTTCGCCGAAGCGCGCCCCCAGGTGCGCCGCGAGCCATCCAGCTATGATGCGCTCATCCTCATGCTTGAGCTGTTGGCCCACACCTTCCGCCGCGCAGCAGCCGCCGCAGCAGGCACGATCGACAACCGCCTCCTCGAAGCCGATCAGCAAATGATGGAACGCCTTGTGCAAACCTGGGATCGCGAGCGCTTCGCGGACGATCCACGCAAGTGGGAGCCGGTCTTCCCCTTCGACGAGTGCAACCACCTGATCGCGGCCTTCCGCCGTGGCAGCCAGTCGCTCCAGCAGCAAGAGGTCTCGCGATAATCCGCCCGCGCCCGCAGCGCAGCCCACAACGCCCCGCTGCGCCGATGCACGCCGCCTGATAGGCCCGCTGCCACCGAGCGCCCGTGCGCCCTGCGCCGTGATAAATCCCTTTTCACTCAAGCCCGCTATGCCAGCTCCAGCGCAAAGAGCTGCGTCGTGGCGGAAACATCCTTGGCCTGCGAATAATGATCCGTCTGGAACAGCAGCCGGGCCGCCTCCGCAGAGATGGGAAGATTCCCCTCGGTGAACAGCAGCTTCTCTATCGCAG
>DASVCG010000211.1:0-4376 GCA_036381755.1 Phycisphaeraceae bacterium
CCGCTCGCCCCAGTGCTGGGCAGCGTCCACCAAATCCGCGAACTTTTCACGCGCCTTGCTGGCTTGGATGGCAGTCATGATGAGCCTCTTTTGTACAAAATGTACGAATCGTACAACTTGTACAATTATCGGCTGGCAAGAGCTTCCAGTCAAGGATTTAATCTCCGCCTTTCCACTTATTACTCGCCTTGGGCTGCGGCTCCTGGCATAGACGGATACCCAATTCGTCCTGAATCCGCTTCAGGTTGGTCCGAGCCCAACTCGCTATGCCCGTGCAGGAGCCGGCTTAGGCTGGTCCGTGAGATGCTCGCCCGTCTTGTCCGACAGCAGTTGACGCAGAGGGTATTGTCATTGGATCGCAACCTCACCGCTGCAACAGCACCACCGCTGCGGAGAATGGTGAGGGCAATTCCACGGTCAGTCGCTGTTGCTGCAAGCGAACGGGCACGAGCTTTTCAGGGAACGCCGCGGCTTGTTTCCACGAAGCGTCGAGGGGCAGATCGAGCGTCGTGGGGCCGTCGGCGAAGCGGTGGATGACCGCGAGCATGGCGTCGCCTCGGCGGCACGTTCGGGACACGATCTGATGGCCATGCAGGTCGCGGTAGCTTTTCTGCGGCGGGCTGTGCCAGCGTGTTTGGCCATTTCGGATGACGGGCGCAGCCTGTCGATACAAGGCGATGGCTTCATCGACCAGACGCCACTGCGCGCCGTCAAGCTTGGTGATATCGCCGGAGAGGCACACCCGGCCGAGGAAGGTGGACGCCATGGTGTAGGCGATCTGTTCGGGCGAGTCGCCCTTGTTCAGCACCGCCCAGATCAGCGACCGCTCCGGCGGAATCAGGCGGTGCAGGTTCGCCGCGATGACCGGGATCTCGTAGCCCAGATGAGCGTCGGACGATGAAGCGACGGTCGTTCGCGCCATCATGGAGGGTTCGAGGCGGTGCCCGCCGGAGGCGCAATTCTCGATCACTAGCTCCGGGAGGCGCTGATGCAGGCGTTCGAAAAGGCGATGCACGCCCAGGATGTGCTGGCGCAGGCCTTCGCCGGGAGATTCCTGCCCGTCCACGCCGAAGGGCAGGCAGTCGTTGTAGTCAACCTTGAGGAACGCGACGCCGTGGCGTTCCACGAGCTGGACGACCTGGTTTTCCAGGCGCTCGATGACTTCGGGCTTTCGCAGGTCCCAAAACCGCCGACCGCTGGCGTAGATTGGCTCGCCATCGAGGTGAAGCATCAGATGAGCGCATTCATGGAACGCGCCTGATGATTCGGTGGCGACTTCAAACTCGATCCACAGGCCGGGCTTCAACCCCAGTTTCTGGATCTGGCGGCAGGTGGCAGCCAGGCCCTGGGGGAAAACATCGGTTCGCGGCTCCCAATCGCCCAGGCACTGCTTGCCCACGCCGTGCCGCCCTTTTTGCCAGCCGTTATCGAGGACGAAATACGTCACGTCGTGCTGGGCCGCCAGCTTCGCCTGCGCCAGCAGCTTTTCATGCGTCGGGTTGCCCCAGCTTGCGCACCACTCGTTGAAGCACAGGGGCATCTCGGAAGACTCGTTCGCCGGGACCGCAGGGCGCTGCGCCTCCGTCAATCTCTGGCAGAGCTGGTCCGCATCACCGGCCAGGCAACTGAGCAGGGCGGGTGGCGCGTCGATTTGCTCGCCGGGGGCGAGCGTTTTGAACCAGTGGCCGAACTCGCGGTCGGCCAGGCCGCCCGACAGCTCGATGAAGTCGCCCCTGCGATAGACCTCGATCTGCCACGAGCCGGCCCACGCCAATGCAGCGCCCCACACGACGCCGGCATCGCGGTCTTCCAGAAGCGCGGTGGGGAACCAGCGGCGGACGGGCATCGAGCCGACCTGGCCGAACCGTTCGCAGGCGGTGGTGTAGCCGGTCCACGAGCGCTCCAATTGAAGGTGCTCGATCTCGTCGATCACGTGCCGCCCTTCAGCCGACCAGCCGGAGCGGAAGCGGTGCAGGCGTAGCCGGCGGGGCGCGAACGTGTGGTGGAACGGCGTTATTCCGCTGAGCGAAAAGCTGGAGAGCATCTCCAGCGTCTGCGGGCGCGACCCTTCGTTGCGGCAGGTGACGTTAACGCGCAGGAAAGGCGCCCCCGCATCGTGGCTCAAACGATGCGTCACCACCAGGCCGCTCTTGGTGTGGAGGGTCGTTTCGATAAGCGTCGTGCTGCCGTCGTCGCGCCGCTGATGATCGGCCATCACCAGCCCGTCGATATCCGGCCCGTTGCGCATCGACATGCCGGGGCTGAACCCGCCGGGCCAGGCCGCTTGGCGGGTGCGCAACTGAACCAGTGGGTCGGTTCGCCAGGCGGGCAGGCCGTTGGGCCTCAGGATCCGCGCGTCGCGCTCGTCCAGCCAGTCGCGCGGCAAAACGGCTTGGTCGACCCGTGCCGCGGGCAGCAGCCCCAGCGCCACGCCGGGCTCGGATCGCCGGCGAAAGTACCGGGCTACCATGTCGCCCAGGCGGTGCTCTTGAATGATCTGGAACTCGGACACAGCGCTTTGAGCAGCTCGCTATGCGGTCGCGCCGCGCATCGACGCGGTTTCCTCCAGCCCTGAATCGGGCGGGGCAAGGTCAGCCGCGGGCACACGCGCGACGACCTCGGAAAAGGCCGGGCCCTGCGCTACCGGCGGGGGGACCGCATCGCTGTGGGTGACCGGCTCGAACGCGAAGAGCCGCGCGGCTTCATCGCCCCACGTCGCCTCCGGCACGAAACGCAGGCCCTTCGTCTGCACCGCCAAAGGCAACCGCACGAGGCGGTGGTAGTTGTTGCTCTCGCGGTGGATCGTCTGCCATTGGCCGTGAGCGTCCATCGCTTCCAGCCGATACTGGCGGATCAGCGACGACGGCACCAGGCACCGGTCGCCCCGCTGCGGGTAGCTGCATGGCATGCGCTTGGTGTTGTTGAGGTTGCTGTCGAAGATGAAGCGCACCCCGCCGAGGTTGACCGGATCGGTCCAGCGGTATTCGATCGCGGCGCCGACGGGGCCGACCCACGCGTGCGTGCCCTCGGGGCGGTCGCGGTCAACGCCGTCGAGCAGCAGCGGCAGGCCGTCACCGGCGCCGGCGAGCGTCGCCGCCGTGGCCAGTTCGGACGCGGGCCGGCGCACGCCCGGCAGCCAGCAGTCGTCGTCCATGAGGGTGCGTTGCAGCAGGCGTAGCGGCTCGCCGCTGGACAGCCCCCGCGGGTCGCAACCCCGCTTGACGCACAGTGCCGCGGCTGTACCGGTCGCCTGCCCGAGCAGGGCGCACGTCGCCATCACGCGGGTTGAGGACAGCGCCGCGTGCGTCACGCTGATGTTGCGGCCGGCGAACAGCAGGTTGGCGATGTTGCGTGAGTAGAGCGAGCGGTAGGGGATGCCGTAGGGCGAGGGCGCGGGGTGGAAGATCGTCGGCTTGCCCGGGTAATAGATCCCTGCGGGGTGGTGGTCGTCCATCGACCAGCCGCCGTACGCCACGATATCGTCGAACGCCCCGCCGGCGCGGATGTCGTTCTGCGTGAGGATGTGATCGCCGACGTACCGTCGATTCTCACGCTTGCCGGGCAGCGAGCCGATCCACTCCACCGCCCAGTTTGCCGCCTCATCTTTTTCCGGGGCGCGGTTCTTGATGTAGTCCCACACGCCCCAGACGATGCGCATCAGCTCGTCGCGGATCGCCTCGGCGTCGTGGATCGTATCCTGCAAACCGCCCACCTCGATCCACCAGAAGTTCGTGCCCTTGACGCCGTTAATCCGGTGCGGCAGGTCTTCGGGGCGATCGAAACGGTACGCCCAGCGCGGCGGGGTGAACGGCTGGGGCGAGTCCGTCTTGCGGAGCTGGATCAGCAGCGAGTTGCCCATCGTCTTGCGATCGGCGACGGCGGGCTCGATGTCCTCATCGAACTCGTCACGGGCCTCGCGCCCGACGCGGAACTGGGCGGGAGTCACCGCGGCGAGGATGCTGTCGCCCGAGCAGTCGATGTAGTACTTGGCGTGCACCGTGTGCCAGGTCTGGCTGGTGAGCTGCCACGCGCGCACAGCGGTGATGCGGTCGCCTTCGGTGGTCGCATCGGCGACGGAGCAGTTGAGCAGGGGGGTGAGGTTGGGCTGGTAGTGCACCTTGCCGTAGAGCACGCTGTCCCAGACGCTGTAGTTGAGCGAGGGGTTGCGGTAGCAGTTCTCGAGCTGGATTTCCTCGAGGATGCCGGTTTCTTTGTTGTGCTTGCCGTGGGCGCCGCAGATCCACATGCGGACCTCGGAGGAGGCGTTGCCGCCGAAGACGGGGCGGTCCTGGACGATGAGGGTGCGGGCGCCGTTGCGGGCGGCGGCGATGGCGGCGCAGAGCCCGGCCATGCCCCCGCCGATGACACAGACATCG
>DASVCG010000212.1:0-2537 GCA_036381755.1 Phycisphaeraceae bacterium
GCGGTCGCTAGCGCTGAGGCGGCGTGTGCGGGAATTGGAATCGCTTCGGCCGAGGGCTGTGGATGAATTGCACCGCTTTGTGCGGGTGGCGCTGGGGCTGAATGTGCCGAGGCGGGCGATGAGCCAGGGCGGCACACCACCAATGGCGTACCTGGCGTGGGCGTTCTTTGAAAGCGATGCGCTTGGCACGGCTCAAACCGCGGGCGTTGCGAATGAAGGCGCGCAGGTGGACGCTGCTTCGCCTGACTGTGTGGTGTGGGCGAACCGGGGCGGAGGCAAGACGCTTTTAGGCGCGGTGGCGACGCTGCTGGATCTGTTATTCAAGCCGGGGGTGCAGGTGCGGATCCTGGGCGGATCGCTGGAGCAAAGCGCGCGGATGTATGAGCATCTGGTGGCGCTGTGTCAGCGGCCGGGGGTGCGCGGGCTGCTGGCGGGCGAGCCGACGCGGCGCGGGGTGGGGCTGATCAACGGCAGCCGGGCGGCGATCCTGGCGCAGTCGCAGCGGTCGGTCCGCGGCGTGCGGGTGCACAAGCTCCGTTGCGACGAGGTGGAGGCGTTCGACCCGCAGGTGTGGGAGGCGGCCCAACTGGTGACGCGCAGCGGACGGTGCGGCAACACGCCCGTGCGCGGCAGCGTCGAGGCGCTGAGCACCATGCACCGCGTGGGCGGGATCATGTCCAAACTGATCGCGGATTGCGATTCAAAAACCGCCTATTTACAAGATGTGCCCGATTCGAATGATTTGAGGATCATTACGAAAAAGCCGCGATTGTTTCGTTGGAATTACCTGGACGTGATGGAACGTTGTCCGCAGGAGCGTCCTTGCGAGTCATGCGTGCTGTGGGCTGAGTGCGGCGGGCGGGCCAAGCACGCTGCGGGCTTCATGCGGATTGATGATTTGATCGCCCAGTGGCGCCGCACGTCGCGCGACACGTGGCAGGCGGAGATGCTCTGCCTGCGGCCCCGCCGAAGCGACAGCGTGTACCCCGGCTTTGATCCGGATCGCCACGTGCGGGTGATCGCGTGGCCGGAGGCGGAAGCGGGGGCGAGCGAGCGGCCCGCGTCGGTGGAGGCGGCAGTGCGCGAGTCGGTGATGTGGGTGGGCGGGATGGATTTCGGGCTGCGCAGCCCGCTGGTGATGCTCTGGGCGGTGGTGCGCGGCCGGGGCGAATCGGCGCAGGTGCACGTGGTGGACGAGTACGCCCAGCGCGGGCGAACGCTGGAGCAGCATTTGGCGCAGATTCAGGCACAGGCGGAGGCGCGCGGGCATGGGCCCCTGGCGTGGCTGGGGGTGGACGTGGCGGGTCGGGCGCGCAACAGCCACAGCGGGCTTTCCGACATCGACGTGCTCCGTCGGCACGGCTACCGCGTGCGGTCGATCCGCTCAGCGGTCGCCCAGGGAGTGCAGCGCATCCGCAGGCGGCTGGACCACGGCACGCTGACCATCTCGCCTCGCTGCGTGGAACTGATCGAGGCGATGCAGCGCTACCACTTCAACGCGGACCAGCCTCATCAGGACGAGCCGGTGAAGGACGGGCCGGACCACTGGTGCGATGCGCTGCGGTATTTGATCATCAACCTGGAGCTGGGGTCCGGCAGCGTCCAGGTGCGGCGGTACGTTGAAGTCTAAGCGAGCGATTGAAGACAACCGTCAAGAAGATAGACGGCAGGGGGCAGCCCCCGGACCCCCGGAAAGAGCAGACGGCCTGCATGTAACACCTGTATTGAGAATGTTTTAGACCAGTATCTCTTAATCGCCATTCAGCTTGAAAATGTCTTGACAAGCGACCACCGTGTCTTATACTGGAGACAGTGTCTACAGTCGCTGGATCTGCGGCATATCAAACAAAGGAGCGACGACTCGCAGAGCTATCTGGGTCTCGACAAAAGGCATCGTGGGCGGAAGTGACGCGTTCGTGCGAGGGGATCTGGAAGCCCGTCCGGCTCGGTGCCTGCTGAATCGGGCCTGCGGATATTGAGTGGCTGGCCCGGGTTGTGAGAGGTCTGAACGATCTGAACAAGCGGATCGATCCGCTGTGCTGACAGGTGTATTCAAGTGTCGTAAGAGAGGGCCCGCTTGGGCGGGTCGGGGCGGTCGTTGCACGCCTGCGGTGAGGGAAGGTCGACGCTTGAGCTTATCCGTCCGGTGACCCGTGATCGGCGTGGCGGCGAAGCGTGTTCGGCGTGGAGGGGTGTTCGGTCTGTGGAGAGGTCTTGGGGGTCGGCCACGGCTGATTCCATTCGATGCTGTGGCGGCAACGTCGGTGTCTCGTGGAGAGGGCTCATGCTCGCGAAGCAGAATCAGAAGGCGTACGAATATCTCCGCCGGGAACTATTGCGGGGGGCGTTCCTGCCCGGCACCCGCCTGTCGGACTACGCACTGTCCAAGAAGATCAATATCGGGCGGGGGCCGATCCGGGAGGCGATCGGCCGGCTCGAGAGCGAAGGGTTTGTCGAGCAGATCCCGCGTCATGGCACTTTCGTGCGCAAGCTCGATCGATCGGAGATCGAGGACCTCTACGACCTGCGCATCCTCC
>DASVCG010000213.1:0-5462 GCA_036381755.1 Phycisphaeraceae bacterium
TTTTCCGACATCAACACGACGCACAAACCGTTGCTGCGCTGCAGGCCCCTTGGTTGATGAGGGATGCCCGCTGAGCTTGTGCGCTTTCCAGCATGATGCAGGTGAATGAAGTGGGCCTAAAAAGCTGATTAAAAATCGCTCATCCGCTGCTGGCTCGCGGCTGGTTATTCGCCCGGAACGCGCCGGCCGGGCAGCGGGTTGCGCAACAGCGGCAACCGTTGCGCTCGCAAGTCACGACGCTGATCTGGCGCTGCTTGATCTTTCGATGGGCGGTTCAGCGCGCTACCTGCCGCATCATCGACGCGATGCTGAGGAAGATGCCGGGGAATCTGTGGGCGCAGCGGTCAGGGCTTCCACGCGCGGCGAAGATAAAGGGCGTTGAGGACGACGCTGACGGAGCTGAAGGCCATCGCGCCGGCGGCGAGCATGGGGTGCAGCCAGCCGGCCGCGGCGATGGGGATGAGCACCACGTTGTAGATGAAGGCCCAGAACAGGCCATAGCGGATGCGGCGCATCGTTGCGCGGCTGAGGCGGATGGCGCGGGGCAGGTTCATCAGGTTGCTGCCTACGAGCACGACGTGGCCGGCCTCCATGGCGATGTCGGTGCCGGCCCCCATCGCGATGCCGATGTCCGCCGCGGCCAGCGCCGGCGCGTCGTTGATGCCGTCGCCCACCATCGCCACGACGCGGCCCTCTTGCTGAAGAAGGCGGACCTGCTCCTGCTTGTGCGTGGGCAGGACGGGCGCCATCACCTGCTCGATGCCCAGTTGCTGGGCCACAGCCTGGGCAGTCGTGCGGTTGTCGCCGCTTAGGAGCGTGGTGCGCAGGCCCAGTTGATGAAGCGCCGCCACGGCCTGGCGAGCTTCGTCGCGCACCTGGTCGGCCAGCGCGATCAGCCCCGCGGGCCGGCCGTCAACCGCCACCGCCACGACGGTCCGGGCCTGCGACTCCAGCACCCGGCAGCGGGCCAGGAACGTTTCATCCAGCGCAACGCCCGCTTCCTGAAGCGTGCCGGGACGACCCACCGCCACCGCCTGACCGTTCACCCGCGCGCGCACGCCGCCCGCGGTGATCGACTCGAAGTCATGGATCGCGGGCAGCTCCAGCCCGCGCTCCTGAGCGTGCTCGACGATCGCCCGGCCCAGCGGGTGCTCGCTATGACTCTCGACCGCAGCGGCCAGCCGCAGCAACTGCGCCTGATCGAGCTGGCCATCCAGCGCCGCCACCTCCGTGACGCCCGGCCGACCCTGCGTGAGCGTGCCGGTCTTGTCCAGCAGCACGTCGGTGAGCCGCCCGGCACGCTCCAGCGCCGCTGCGTCCTTGATGAGAATCCCCTGACGCGCGCCCAGCCCCGTGCCGACCATGATGGCGGTGGGCGTGGCCAAACCCAACGCGCAGGGGCAGGCCACGATGAGCACCGCCACCAGCGCGATCATTCCATCCACCCACTGGCCCGCCAGCAGCCCCCAGCCCAGCAGCGACAACAGCGCGATGACGATGACCACCGGCACGAACACGCCCGCGACCTGGTCGACGATCCGCTGAACCCGCGCCTTGGACGCCTGCGCCCGCTTGACCATCGCCACGATCTGCGACAGCAGCATCGCCTGCCCGGTGGCGGTGGCCTCGAAGCGGAAGCTGCCGGTCTGGTTCACCGTGCCGGCGTAAACGCGGTCGCCCGGGCCGACCTCCGCGGGGACCGATTCGCCGGTGACCATCGACTGATCCAGCGTCGAGCGGCCCTCGACGATTCGGCCGTCCACGGGCACGCGCTGCCCCGGCCGAACCAGCACGCGATCGCCCACGCGCACCTGGCTTACGGGAACGACCATCTCCCGGCCGTCGCGCAGGACGGTGGCCTGCTGCGGCTGAAGGTGCATCAGGTCGCGGATGGCCGCAGCGGCAGAGCCGCGCGCTCTCGCCTCCATCCACTTGCCCAGGCCGATCAGGGCCAGGATCACCACCGCGGTGTCGAAGTACACCTGCTCACCGCCCAGAAACGTCACGACCGCGCTGTAGCCGAACGCGACGCTGGTGCCCAGGGCGACCAGCGTGTCCATGTCAGCACGGAAGCGGCGCAGGGCGCGAAAAGCGCCGCGGTAAAACGGCCAGCCCAGCATGACCTGCACCGGCGTAGCCAATATCAACTGCACCCAGGCTGAGGCGGGGCTGTGCCAGGTCATGCCCAGAACCGCAACGATGACGGCCAGCACGCCCCCTACCCACAGACGCCAGCGCCATGCGCGGGCCTCCGCGGCCTCCTCGCCGCGGGCGTGATGTGGGTCGCCCTCCTCATCCTGCTCGGACTCGGCCTCGGCGTCGTAGCCCGCGTCGCGCACCGCCTGGACCAGCCGCGGCGCATCGGCCTGGCCCGGATCGTGCTCCACCGAGGCCGACTCGGTGGCCAGGTTCACCACCGCCTGGCGCACGCCCGGCACACGCTGGAGGCTGCGCTCCACGTGGCTGACGCACGAGGCGCAGTGCATCCCCTTGACGCGAAGGTGAGTCGTGATGAACGGGCGGGAATCCATGAAAAAAATCCTTCCATCCGTCCCATGCGGACGGCAGCCGCCCCCGGCAAGGCCCGCGCTTGCCCGCGAAGGGGAAGCGCCTCCCGCCAGGGGTGGGGTGAGCAGCAATTATAGGCCGGCAGCGCTTTTGCCTGGGCGGGAAAACTGGTAAGAGTGTCGGGCATGACGCAGCAAAACCATGATGATGCCCCGTTGACGATCCAGGCGTTTCAGCAGCACATCCGCCAGCGGTACTACGCCACCGACTCGGCGCGCGGCACGCCGGGCACGTTCATGTGGTTCATCGAGGAGATCGGCGAGCTGGCCACCGCGCTGCAGCAGGCAGCGGGCGACAGTGCCGGCGATTCCGACCGGGAAAACCTCGAGGAAGAGTTTGCCGACGTCCTGGCCTGGCTGTGTACGCTGGCGAACATCAACGGCGTGGACCTGGCGCAGGCTGTCAGGAAAAAGTACCTCACCGCAGGCGGGCCCAAGGGGCACAAGTGAGCGTCGCGCGGCTGATCGACGATAGACCATGGTTAACGTCCGCCTCCGCGGCGGGCTTGAGCGCGTCCGCCGCGCGCGGTTGTTCGCCGCTTGATTCGTTCAGGACAGGGACAACGCCCTTAAGGCTGCAAGCCAGCCGGCAAGCGTCAGCACGTGACGCCCATGATTGATCAACAACCATCGTGAAAGGGCTGCAACAACGTCATCATGGGGCAAGCCTTCCGCACCCATCATCCCCACCATGGTCGGGATGAAGTACGAAAAGGTGGCTATCCGCTCCACGATAACAATGCCCACCGCTGCGAGATACCAGATACGCATTGGCCCTTGCATCGACCAGGCTGCGACAAGGCTTACAAGAGTAAGCAGCGTAAGCGGCACAGTGGTCACGTAAACCCAGAACATGAGCCCTGTGTTTGGCCATTGCTGGGGAGGCATATTCTTCCACTGAGGGATGACAACCCTGGCTTCGTAGATCCCCGCGCCAAACGCAATGCCAAGATTGATCACGAATAGCCACAACACAATCTTCTGCCACATGGCGATCACCTCCACACCTTGACCATGGACGTGGCGTAGCGCCTGCTGGCTAACACTAACCATTGATTGAGCCGAATTCCATTACTAATCGCCAATATACAAGGTCATTGACGGCGTCAGCGGAATCTATCGTCGATTCGAACCGCTGCTGGTCAAGCGCCGTCGGTGGTTGGACACTCTCAAACGGCAGTTAGCCGCTGCGAGTGCGCATTCCTATCCGATCTATCCCTGTCACATGTGCTCATCGGGAAGTCTGCTGCCTAAGCTCTTGGGCAAGCCCGATGAGGATTCCTTCAGGGCCCCGGATGTAGCAAAGCCGATACGTGTCTTCGTACTGGACCACTTCGCCGACGAGCTTCGCGCCGCGTTTGCCAAGCCGGGCGAGCGTATCGTCGATATCCTCTACGGTGAACATGACGCGCAGGTAACCGAGGGCGTTCACCGGGGCGCTGCGGTGATCAGCAATCACAGACGGCGCGAGGAATCGTGATATCTCGAGCCGACTGTGACCGTCCGGTGTACGCAGCATGGCGATCTCGACGCGCATGCCGCGCAATCCCGTGACGCCATCTGCCCAATCTCCTTCGATCGGGATGCGCCCCTCGAGCTCGAGGCCAAGCTCAGTGAAGAATTCAATGGCGGCATCAATGTCTTCCACCACGATGCCGACATTGTCCATACGCTTGACTGTCACGATATTCCCTTAGCGTCTAGCGTCTCTCGGCTCAGTTGCCAGCCGCCCGCGGAAGTGATCTCTCAATCAGCCATCCCATTGTCCATCGCGGGCGTCGCCGGTCAACCTGAAATTAAAACGCGCTCTTTGTCCGCCAGATCGCGATTTTTGATGTGCCAGCAGGGCTGAGAGTATCAAACCCACTCGCCCTCCCCCGCCTATTCGACCATCGGCACTGCATCAGACTGGCTACGTCGAGATGCGTCATTGTCGCCAGAATAACGCGATAGGCCCCCCGGCGTGAACCGAAGGGCCTTGCATTCGATCTGAATCGGGGTGACTGGATTCGAACCAGCGGCCTCCTGCTCCCAAAGCAGGCGCTCTACCAAGCTGAGCTACACCCCGCCAAGCGGTCGCCGGCCGGCGCTGGAGCGTGCCGCCGGGGCGATCCGAGGAATACACCATCATAGCAGCCGCTGAGCGGGCACGGAAGCCGTCGATGCGCATCCCCCTCGCAGGCCCAACCAACACGCACCCTCCCCGCAGGACCGATCAATGTGCACTGCCCCCGCAGGGACGATCCGCAGCCCCCTACTGGCAGCGACGGACTGATCCCGTGGCGGGCGAAGCGTGTGCTGACCGCCCCCGCCACCAGGCGGACCATCAGTCAATCGCTGTCGAGCCTGACCTTCACCCCATCATCGTTGTGCCAGGCCCGCACGTCCCCACAGGCAAGAAGACGCGGCGTGACTATACAACCAGGCTGACGTAATCGTTCTCACGCCGCACACGGCCGCTCTTGATGGCTTCGTCGATCGATTCAGCCGCTACCTCGGCCAAGCGCGCCGTCACACGCTGGAAGCCAAAAAGCTTGGTCAGCTCGCGCTGTAGCTCGTCCTGCGGCAGCCCGAACTGGGTTTGAAGGATGTGCAGCACGGCATTGACGCGCTCGACCAGCGGAATGTGCTCAAGATCACGACGCGTCGCGGGATCTTCGCTCGGCACACGGACAAGAGTGAAGTCGGCCTCCTGCACGTGCGACGGCCAGAGCGTGTCGTGCGATAACCGGATGGGCTGCGTTGCCAGGGCCGCATGCTGAATGTGTGCGAAGCGTGCCCGGTAGCGCTCCGTCACACGATTCACGCCGAACCATTCCGCCAGGCGGCGCAGGGCCAGCTCCTCGACGATCGGCCCCTCCGTCTTGACGATCGCGCCCAGGGCGTCGACCGCTG
>DASVCG010000214.1:0-15980 GCA_036381755.1 Phycisphaeraceae bacterium
TGCTCGTGCAGGTTCAGCGCCATCGCCAGCACATCGCGCACGCCCTCGCCGCGTGCTGCGCTGATGAACACGATGGGCGCGAAGCTCAGCCCCTGCATCGTGTGGCCCAGGTAATCGGCGTACTCCTCCTGCGTGTGCTGCTGCTGCGCCAGATCCCACTTGTTGACCACCAGCACCGTCGGGCGGTAATGACGGAGGATTTCGTTGGCCAACTGGCGGTCCACCTGGCTCACCGGCACCGCAGCATCGATCAGCAGCAGGCACACGTCCGCCCGACGGATACTCCGCAACGCGCGGTGATAGGAGTAGAACTCGATGTCGCCCGCCAGGCTCTTGCGCTTGCGCACACCAGCAGTGTCGATGGCGGTGAACACGTGCCCGTCCACCTCGAAGCGCACGTCCACCGCATCGCGCGTCGTGCCCTCCCGCTCGCTGACGATCACGCGCTCCTCCCCGGCCAGCGCGTTGACCAGCGTGCTCTTGCCCGCGTTACGCTTGCCCACGATCGCCAGCAGCACGCCCGGGTCCGGCGCTTCAACGCCGCTGAAGCGCGACAGGTCCAGCTCGTCGCGGATCCGCTCCACAAGCAGGTGCTTGTTGTGGCCCGTCACCGCGGAGACCATCACCGGCTCGCCAAAGCCCAGCTCCATCGCCTCGTACGCCGTTGGCTCCTGCGCGCTGCTGTCGACCTTGTTGGCCACCAGCACCACCGGCGCGCGGCACTCGCTGGTGCGCAGCAGGTCCGCCACGGTCCGGTCCAGCGGCACCAGGCCGCTTTGCGCATCGACCACGAACAGCACCAGGTCCGCCTGGGCCACCCCGCGGCTGATCTGCTGCTCCACCTGCGCGGTGAGCTGCTGGGCGTCCTCGATGCCGTAGCCGCCGGTGTCGATCAGCTCCACCGGCAATTGCGGCTCCTGCGGCTGCGTCGGCGGCAGGTGCGCGATCGCGCTGACCCGGTCGCGCGTCACTCCCGCGGTCGGGTCCACGATGCTCACCTTCCGCCCAGCCAGCATGTTCAGCAGGCTCGACTTGCCCACGTTGGGCCGACCCACAATGACGATCTTGGGCAGCATGATCTTCTCAGCCAAACGCCTGCCGACACGACGCCCCGCCCCACCAGAGGCGATCACACCACGCCGGAGCAGCCTCACTCAACACGTCTCAGCCTATGCGCAACACTTGGCGCGCCGCGATGGCCTGCTCAATCGCCCTGGCCGTGGCGCTTCTCCCACAGCGTCACCGCTTCGGGCTCGCGGGCGTACAGCGGCGTCAGGCGCATCGCATCCGCCCACGCCCCCTGCTGCGCCATCGCCCTGCCCAGCCGCCACACCGCCTCGCTGCGCGGCTGAGCCAGCGTCGCGGGCAGAATCGTAACGCCTTCATCCTGCGCCAGCTCCGCCGGCAGCGCCGGCAAGGGATCGCCCAAAACTGCCACCGGCCGAGGCGCCTCGCGCAGCAGCTCCTCCATCGTGCGCAACAGCGGCGAACTTACTAGCTTCCACAACCCGCCCGCCCAGCGGTACACCCCGCTGTAGCAGGTCTGGCCCTTCATGTTCAGGCATACCGCCACGTGCCCAGCCTCAGGCGGCGCGTTCTGCGCCAGCACATCCAGCGTGGGCACCGCAGCGACGCGCACGCCCTGCGCCATCGCCAGCATCTTCACCGCCGCCACCGCCACGCGCAGGCCCGTGAACGAGCCGGGCCCGATGGAGACGTACACCTGCCCCAGGTCCGCCGGCCCGATGCCGTGCTGTCGGCACAGGCGGTCGATCGCCGGCACCAACGGTACGTTGTGCCGCCTGGCCTGCATCAGATCCGCGGTGGCCAGCAGCTCATCGCAGCGGCCCAGCGTGATCGAGCCGTGTCGGCTGGAGGTCTCGATGGCCAGGTTGTACGCCCGGTGCGGCATGCGGGCATTGTAGCCATCGCTCCGCGCCTCGCCGACCAGCACCCGCCGCCTGCGGGATGCGACGGCAGGTTGCGATGCGCGATGCGCAATTGGTGATTGGGGATCGGCTCCGCTCTCTCCCTGTTGAAGAAAGGGCTAAATGATTAGGAATCGCCGATCACCAATCGCCCGCCATCCATCCTCTTAATGTCCCTGAGGCCGCCAGCCCAGCAGCCCGAAGGCGCGGTCGTGGGGGTACTGCTCCTCCTTGACGTCGCCGGTGGTCTGGAGGATGTGCGCGCCGGGCTTGTCGCAGCGCAAAGCAGCCAGGAACAGCTCCTGCACGTCCTTGGGGCCCGTCGGGCCGATTCTGTCTCGCATCGGGCTGCCCTCCTGCGACGCCTCCTGCTTCCGCCGCAGATAGTCAGCCCACTGCTCCTGGCTGCGGGGCAAATACAGGCGCAGCGCGAGGATGATGGCGTCGGGGTATGCCTGGTGGGCGGCCTGGCAGATGTACTCCCCCAATCGCTTGCTGATGCCGTAAGGGTCCCACGCGTCGGTCGGAACTGACTCATCGATCCTTCGGCCGTTCCGCAGCCAGTAGACGCTCATCGAGCTGGCGTAGATGAAGCGGCGGACGCCGACGTCCAGGGTGTGATAGAGGAAGCGGTAGGCGCCGCGGACGTTCACATCGAAGGCGGGGTTGATCCTCGCGCAGGTGGCGGGATCTCCCCTCTCGGTGCCCATGGCCAGGTAGAGCACCGCCTCGATGCCCTCCAGGGCGCGGCGGACCGCCTCGTCGTCGTTGACGTCGCCGATGATCGACCGCGGGCCGGCCTCGGGCACAGGTCGGCGGTCAAAATAAACGCACTGATGATGGGCCTCCAGAACCGGGCGGAGGATGCCGCCCACGTGCCCGGCGCCGCCGACAACTAGCACCTTCATGACGAACCTCACTGGTGCCAAAAGGGGCCAGGCCCCCCATGCCGCCCAGCCCCGCACGCCACAAACAAACCAGGCTGGGAACCGTTTTCCCAGCCAGGGGCGTATTGTACCTACCGCCGCGAAAAAAATGGAATCCCGCTGCGGGCGTCAAGCCCTCAGGGGGCCAACGGGTCAAACATGGTGGAGCTTGTTGAGGCCGTTGTAGGCGGCCACCTTGTACGCCTCCGCCAGCGTGGGGAAGTTGAAGACGTTGTGGATGAAGTACTCCGCGGTGCCGTTGAGGGCCATCACCGCCTGGCCGATGTGGATCAGCTCGGTGGCGCCGGTGCCGATGGCGTGGACGCCCAGGATGTGGTGGGTGTCCTGGTGGATCAGCAGCTTGAGCATGCCGGTCTCGTCGCCCAGGAGCTGGCCGCGGGCGATCTCCCGATAGCTGGCCACGCCCGCCTCGTAGGGGACGCCCTCTTCGGTGAGCTGCTCCTCGGTCTTGCCCACCATCGAGATCTCCGGCACGGAGTAGATGCCGTAGGGGAACAGGGTATTGAAAGCGGTGGCCTCGACGCCGAAGGCGTGGCAGATGGCCCGCCGACCCTGCTCCATGCTCGTGGACGCCAGCGCCGGAAAGCCGATCACGTCGCCCGCGGCGTAGATGTGCTCCACCGGCTCCGGCCGGCCCGCCTCGCTGCGGCGCAGGCACTGGTAATGCTCGTTGACCTTCAGCCGCTCGCGGTCGTCATACTCGATGCCGACGTTCTCCAGGCCCAAATGCCTGCACACGCCCTGCCGACCCACCGCGTAGAGGAGGGTCTGGGCCCGCAGCCGCTTGCCCGACTCCAGCGTCGCCTGGACCTGCGCGCCGTCGCCGTTGTTGGGCGGCAGATCCTCGATCTTCTCCACCTTCTCGCCCAGGCGGAGGGTGATGCCCGCCTGCCGCATGAAATACTGGAAAGCGTCGGCGATCTCATGGTCGAGGAAGCCCAGCACGCGCTCGCGCCCCTCCACCAGCGTGACGCGTACGCCCAGCGTGGCCATGATGCAGGCGTACTCCGTGCCCACCACCCCCCCGCCGACCACGATCATCGTCTTGGGCAGCCGCTCCATGCGGAGGATGGAGTCGGAGCAGAAGACGGTGCGGTCGTTGAACGGGACGTGCGCAGGCTTGGCGGGCTGGGTGCCCACCGCCAGCAGGAACTTGTCCGCGGTGACCAGCTCCGCTTCGTCGTTGCGCTGCACGTGCAGGAGGTTGGGGCCTTCGAAATGGGCGGTCCCCCAGATCAGCTCGACGTCGTTGCGGTCGAACTGGTCCTGGATCACCTCCCACTCGTTGCGGATGACGTGGTGGCTCACCGCCAGCAGGTCCGCCATGGTGATGTGCTTCTTGACGCGGTGGCTCTCGCCGAAGAGCCCGCGCTTGGAAGCGCCGGTCAGGTGCAGCGCCGCCTCGCGCAGGGCCTTGGAGGGGATCGTGCCGGTGTTGACCTGGGCGCCGCCCAGCACGCTGTTTTTCTCGATGATGGCGACGCGCTTGCCCAGCTTGGCCGCCTGGATCGCGGCCTTCTGCCCGGCAGGCCCCGTGCCGATCACCACCACATCGTAATGCTTCATACCGCCCGCCCCCCTAAACCGGGAAGGTGCACCCGCCCCGTGCGCATCTTGATGATCTTGATGATCGGTCCGAAAAGGAAAAGAGGTTAGCCGACCATCAGACCGAACCAGGCAGGCGAAGGGAGAGGAAGGTCCGATAGCCGGCAGAGCAGCGGGTTGATGTCAAAAACCGTTGCCGCTCAGGAGCCGTCGCCTCGGCCCAAAGCCGCGCCCGCCAGGCACAGCCACCCCAGCAGCAGCATCACCCCGCCCAGGGGCGTGATCATCCCCAGCCAGCGTGCGCCGCTGATCACCAGCAAATAGAGCGAGCCGGCAAAGACCGCCACCCCCGCGGTGAAAAACCGCACCGCCCAGCCCAGCCGACGTGCAGGCAGCCGGCCCGCCAGGGCTGCGCAGGCCAGGATCGCCAGCGCGTGATACATGTGATAGCGCACGCCAACCTCATAAGTCTCCAGCAGGTCCGGGGCGATCCGCCCGCGCAGCACGTGGGCCCCGAATGTCCCCGCCACCACCGCCAGGAACCCCAGCACCGCTGCGATCAACACCGCGCTCCGCTGCAACATCAAATCTCCACCCTCTACCTTTCTCGCCCCCCTCATTCTACCCTCTTTCCCAGTGGGGGGAGGGCTTAATAACTGCGCCTGCCGTCTGTCCCCTACCCTCTATCCTCTGATCATTCAGAGCTTGGCGAAGGCGTCGAGGGCCTGTTCGATGTGCGCATCGGTCAGCGCCGCGGAGGCCTGCACGCGCAGGCGCGCCTGACCCTCGGGCACGACGGGATAACCAAAGCCCACCACCCACACGCCCAATTCCAGCAGCCGCTGGCTCTTGGCGATGGCCTCAGCAGTGTCGCCGATGATGATGGGGATGATCGCTGAGGGCGATTCGTGCACCTGGTAGCCCAGCCGACGCAGGCCGTCGCGGATTTTGCGCGCGTTGTCCTGAAGTCGCTGGACGCGCCGAGGCTCGCGCCGGAGCACCTCGATCGCCTTGTCAGCACTACAGGCCACGGTGGCAGGCAACGCGTTGGAAAAGAGGCTGGGCCTGCTGCGCTGGATGAGCAGGTCGATCACGTGCCGCGGCCCAGCGACGTACCCGCCCGCCGCTCCGCCCAGCGCCTTGCCGTACGTCCCCGTGAGCAGGTCGACTTGGCCCAGCACGCCCTGATGCTCGGGCGTGCCCCGGCCGGTGGCGCCCAGCACCCCCACGCCGTGCGAGTCATCCACGATCAAAATCGCCTCATACGCCCTGCACAGCCTCACCAGCCCCGGCAAATCAGCCAGATCCCCCTCCATGCTGAAAACGCCGTCCGTGATAACCCAGCGCACCGCCTTGTCCGCGTGCTGCTTGAGCTTGGCCTCCAGGTCCGCCAGATCGTTGTGACGATACACCTGACGCTCCACCTGCCGCGTCAGCCGACAGGCGTCGATGATGCTGGCATGGTTGAGCTCATCAGAAAGAATCACATCCCCTGCAGCAGCCACGGTGGGGATCAGCGCTTCGTTGGCGTTCCAGCAGCTCACGTAGGTCAGCGCCGCCTCCGCGCCCACGAGCTGCGCGGTGGTTTCCTCAACACAGCGGTGGGCGTCGAACGTGCCGCAGATGAACCGCACCGACGCGGTGCCCGCGCCGTATCGCTTAAGCCCCTCGATGCCCGCTTCCACCACCTCCGGGTGGTTCGCCAGCCCCAGGTAGTTGTTCGAGCATAAAACGATCACCTCGCCCACGCCCTCGACCTGCACCGTGGACCCCATGGGGCCAAGAATCCAGCGCAGGCGTTTGTATTGGCTGCTTTGAAGCAGCTCCTGGAGCGTGTCGCGGGTGCGTTGATCGAAGCGGTCGCTGGGCACGCGGCTTACTCCTGCGGAATTTGAAGAATGACCTTGATCGCCTGGCCGGCCTGCATGAGCTTAAAGCCGCGATCAAAGTCAGCCATCGGCAGTTGGTGGGTGATGATCGGCTCCAACTGCAGCCGACCCGAGAGCAGAAAGCTTTCCATCTGGTACCAGGTCTCAAACATCTTCCTGCCGTTGATGCCCAGGAGGGTGACGCCCTTGAAGATGATATCGTTAGGCAGGTCCAGCGCGACAGGCTGGGAGGGCAGGCCCAAAAGCGCCGCGGTGCCGCCGTTGCGTAACGCCGCCAAACCCTGGCGGATCGCGTCGGGGTGGCCGCTCATCTCCAGCAACACCTGCGGGCCCTGATCGTGCGTATCCTTGCGGGCCTGCGCGGGCCAGTCGGCGTCCGCAGCATCGTAGGCGATGTCCGCGCCCAGTTGTCTGGCCAGCTCCAGGCGGTGCGGGTTGACATCCGCGACGAGGACGCGAGCAGCGCCCGCAGCACGGGCGACGGTGACCGCCATCAGGCCGATGATCCCCGTCCCCGTGATCAGCACGCTGCGCCCGCTGACCCCCGCAGCCATCACCGTGTGCGTCGCGTTGCCCAGGGGGTCGAGCACCGCGGCGATCGGGTCGGGGATCGCCGGGTGCACCGGCCAGGCGTTTTCCTCCGGGATCGCCACGTACTGGGCGAAGCAGCCGTCGCGGTCGATGCCCAGGATATCGACGCGCTGACAGATGTGGGCGTTGCCCGTTCGGCAAGGCTCGCAGACGCCGCAGCCGATGTGCCCCTCACCGCTGACGCGCTGGCCCACCGCGACGCGCTGCACCGCTGACCCCACCGCTGCCACCCGCCCGACGAACTCATGCCCGATCGTCACCCCCACCGGCACGCGGGACGCGCTCCAGGCGTCCCACTCGTAGATGTGCCGGTCGGTCCCGCACACGCCCGCGTGCGTCACCGCCACCAGCACGTCGCGCGGCCCCAGGGGCGGCAGCGGCGTCCGCGGCGACCAGGTCAGCCCCGGCGCCGGCGTCGTCTTCTTGATGGCCGGCATGGTTTGCGGCGAGGCGTTTCCCACGGCGCCGTTCTCCATTAAAATGGAAGTGATTCCGAGATGGTACCAGACCGCCCCGCTCTGTCAAACAAAATTCCATTATCGTGGAGATCGGCGTCAATGCCCCCCCGCACCCCACCCCCAGCGACTCCTCCGGACACCGATCCGTTCCGCCAGCTCGTCTCGCAGCGCGTAGCCCAGCTCCGCCGACAGCGCCGCTGGACGCTGGAGCAGCTGGCCGCCGCCAGCGGCGTGAGCCGCTCCATGCTCAGCCAGATCGAGCGCGGCCGGGCCAGCCCCACCATCGCCGTCGCCCACCGTATCGCCCAGGCCATGGAGCTTTCCCTCGCGGAACTGGTCCAGACCCCCGACGCCCCCTCCTCCCTCCAGGTCATCCGCGCCGACGACCGCGCCTACCACTATCGCTCGGAGCCCGGCTGCCGTATCCGCACGCTCTCCCCCCTCCACCTCGAAAAAGACGTGGAGTTCTACGAGCTGTCGCTCGGGCCGGGCAAAGCCCTGCGCAGCGCGCCGCACTTCCAGGGCACCCGCGAATTCCTCACCATCCAAAAAGGCCGCGCCCGCATCGTGTGCGGACGCCAAACCTCCGACCTCCGCCGTGGCGACTCAGCCCACTACCGCGCCGACGTCGAGCACGCCATCGAAAACATCGGCCCCAGCGACCTGCTGGCCTTCCTCATCGTCACCTACGCCTCATCTTAAAGAGAGGGCAGGGGGCAGGCGCAGACAAACCACAGAGGCGCAGAGACACAGAGAGAAAAAACAGAGGGTAGGGGGGCAGAGGGCAGACGGCAGGAAAAGACAAACCCCATAGCCCGCCCCCCAACGGGGGCGCGGCTGAAGCTACCAGCCTCACGATGCCGAAGCCGCCACCTCAGCCCGGCGGACGTGCTCCACCGCGTTCTGGAAAAATCGCAGCCCCGCGGGCGTCTGCGACAGCCACGCCCGCCCCTGCCGCGTCCATGCAGGGTGATGCGTCGGATCGGTGAACCGCTCCGGGTGCGGCATCAGCCCCAGCACACGCCCGGAGGGGTCGCAGATGCCCGCAATGTCCTCCGCTGAGCCGTTGGGGTTGTGGCCCGCAGCGTAGCGCAAAGCGATCTGCCCCTTCTCCCGCATCCCCTCAAGCACCGCATCCTCCGCCACAGCGAACCGCCCCTCCCCGTGCGCGATGGGCAGCTCGAACCGCTCCAGCCCGCGCGTCCAGATGCAGGGCGAGTCAGCCTGGGCCTCCAGCGGCACCCACTGGTCAATGAACCGCCCCCCCAAATTCTCCGCCAGCGTCGCCACCTGCCTGCCCGCGTGCGGGTCGGGCAACAGGCCCAGCTTCACCAGCACCTGGAAGCCGTTGCAGATGCCGATGATCAGCACGCCCCGCTCCACCGCGGCCAGCAGGGGTTCGTACAGCCGATGCCTGATCCGGTTGGCGAAGATCCGCCCCGCAGCGATGTCGTCGCCGTAGCTGAACCCGCCGGGGAAGCCGATCAGGTCGAACGACTCGATCAACCGGGGCTGCTCGATCAATTGGTGCAGGTGGAGGGTCTGCGTGACCGCCCCGGCCAGCTCGAAGGCGTGGGCCAGCTCGCGGTCGCAGTTGGTGCCAGCGGTGCGGAGAATGAGCGTCGCGGGTTTCATAGCAAGCTCATCATAGTCAGAGCGGCCCGGTCATGGTAAAGATTGTCCATGGAAAGCTCCGATCTCCCGCCGTCTGCGACCCCCCAGCCCGCCCCGCTGCACGTCCCGCTGGCCTGGGTGGTGATCTGGATACTGGTGGGGCTGATCGCGGTGTTCCAGAACTGGCAGTTGCTGAACCCCCCGCCGATCCCGCCCGAATCCGCCCCGGGCCTGGAGATGCTGGTGGCGGGCCGGCTCAGCGTCGCGGCCGATCAGCTCAACCCCCGGGCCGCTGCGGGCGTCTTCGACGACCTGCGACACCTGGCCCAAGCGCCCGCAGACCAATTGCGCCTGGCCGCGGTGGAGGGCGAGATGAACGGCGCCCAGGCCGCCCTGGCCCGGCTCGACGCCGTCGAGGCCGCCCACCCCGACCTGCCCCCGCCGGTGCGCAACGACCTCCAAACCTTCCGCCGGCTCTACACCCATCCCGACCAGGAGCCGACTGCTGACCAGCGCCAGCAGTTGATCGACCGCCACGGCTGGTTCGGCCAGCTCGCGCTGGCCTACGACCGGCCCGCCAGCGACCCCCTCCGCCGCGGCGTCCTCACCCGGGCCTGGCTCACCCTCATCACCGCGATCGCCACGCTCCTGGGCATCGTGGCCGTCCTGGCGGTCGGGTTCGTCCTGTGCTTTGTCATGGCGGCCCTGCTCGCCTCACGCAAGCTGCGCGCCGCCTATACGCCCTGGCCCGCCCCGCGGGCTGTGCCGTTTCTGGAAACAGTGGCGCTATTCCTGGTGGTGTTCGTAGCGGCGCAGGTCGTTACCGGCCTGATCCTTACGTTCACCGGCCTGAACCTGAGCCTGCTGATGTACCTGGCGATCCCCCTGCCGCTGCTGTGGCCGCTGCTGCGTGGCGTGAGCCTGGCCCAGTGGCGCGAAGCGCTGGGCTGGCACACCGGCCGGGGCGTGCTGCGCGAAATCGGCCTGGGCATCGTGGGATACCTGGCGGGTATGCCGCTGCTATTCGCGAGCATCGCGGTCAGCGCCATCCTGGCCCAGCTCACCGGCGGCCAAGCCTCGCACCCCATCCAGACCCGCATCGCCTCAGGCAGCCTGCCGCAACTGCTGGGCTTGCTCGTGCTGGCAGCGGTGTGGGCCCCGCTCGTTGAGGAATCCATCTTCCGCGGCGCGTTCTACCACTACCTGCGAAGCAGGCACAGCGTGGCGCTCTCAGCCGTGCTGACGGGCCTGATCTTCGCCCTCCTCCACCCCCAGGGCTACCTGGGCCTGCCCACCATCACCGCGCTGGGCGTGCTGTTCGCGCTGATCCGCCAGTGGCGCGGCTCGATCATCGCCTGCGCCGCCGCTCACGCCCTCAACAACTTCCTCATCACCCTCATGCTCATCCTGATGGTCGGCTAAAGCACCTGGCGGACCTGCTCGACGCATTGCTGGATAGCCGGCACGGGGTTGTCCACATCGCCCTCGTACTCCAGCACCGCATAGCCGGCAAAGCCCACCTCGCGCAGCTTGCGGCTCAGCGCCGGCAGATCGAGGTTGCCCGTGCCCACCACCACGTCCTTCGGCCGGCGGGCGCGGTCAAAGGTGAAATCCTTCAGGTGCAACCCATAAAGCCGCGAGGCGAACCGCTCGACCCACTCCAGCGGGTTTTCGCCCGAGTCCAGGCACCAGGCGGTGTCCAGGCACAGGCCGATGGCCGGCCCCGTGGAGGCCAGGACGTGCTTGAGCATCTGCGACGACCCCAGCCAGTGCCTGCCGCCGTGGTTGTGGATCGCCAGGCGGATGTTGAACTCCTCCGCCAGGCCCTGGGCGACTTTGGTCGCTTCGGGCCAATTGGACGGGGCGAAGTCAGCGCTGATGTACGAAGCGCCAGCAGCCTGGGCGAACTGGAACCACCGCCGCTCGCGCGCCGCATCGCCGGTGAACGTCTGCACGCCGATCGACAGGATGCGGACGCCGGCCTCGCGGTATACGCCGATCACCGACTCGTGCGCCGCGGCGTCGTCGAAATTCACGTGCACGCCGCAAATCTCGATCGCATCCAAGCCGCACTGCCGAACCATCGACGCGACGCGCGCGTTGTCCTTGAAGCCGCGGTAACAATAGCTCTGCACGCCCAGAGACTTGGCCAAATCACTCATCCCTAAACTCCCCAAAAAGATGCTGAAGCGGGCCGCTCAGCGCGGGCGAACATAGCAGGCCCCCGGAGCGTTGTCCAATCTCAAAAGGAGGGATAAACAAGCCCAAATCGCAGCCGGCGCGCCAGCCGGTCGGGCGCAAACGCAAGGCCCGCGAGCATGCGGCTCACGGGCCTGGACGTGTACCCATTCACAACGAGTGCGATGCGCGGCCAAGCCGCCCGGCTCAATACACGATCGCCATGGCTTCCTCGATGGCCTCGATGGCCTGACGGACGTGGAAGGGCTTTTTGAGGTAGCCGTCGAATCCCTGGCTCAGCAGGTGCTGGCACTGGCCGTCGGTGAGCTTGCCGCTCATGGCGATGACCTTGGTCAGTTGCAGGTCGTCGTTGGAGCGGATGAGCTTGAGCACCTCCTCGCCGCGCAGGTCGCCCAGGTGCATGTCCACGAGCATGACGTGCGGGCGGAACTTCTCGCACTCGACGCCCGCGGCGAAGCCCGAGTGCGCTTTGCGCACCTCGTAATGGGCCTGCTCAGAGAGCACTTTCTCCAGCACGTCGACGATCTCCGACTCGTCGTCGACGATGAGCACGCGGGTCTGGCCCGACTGCAAGCCGTCGAGCGGGATGTTGTGCGCCTTCATGAAGCGGATCAGCGCGTTGAGGGGGATCCGCCGATCTTTGGACCCTGGGATCCGATAACCCCGCAACTGGCCCGAGTCGAACCACTTGCTCACCGTCCGCGGGGCGACGTTGCAGATCTTGGCGACCTCTCCTGTCGTAAGGATATCTTTCTGCCTAGGCATAAACTGATGGCCTTTCTCCTGATCCCCCGATGCCGCTCGCACAGCGCGGGCAATCCGGAAATAGAGATCGGCCAACAGAAGGGGAGGGTTAACCGCTACAGCAGGAAATTGCCGCAAAAGGAGCGCCGCCGGCGCGGGCCGACCCGGCCAGATCGCTCCCCAGCCGCCGGGGAGGCGTGCATCGTTTTCAGGGCTGCCAGACCAGCCCTTTCATCAGCCCCCGCCCCCGTTCCTGCCTCAGTTCGGATATCACCGGGCCGATTCATCAATCGATTCCTGCACCGTTACGTTATCGGACGACGCCGGCTTCCCCCAGCTCCAGCCCCAATTCCACCCGGCTCGCGCCAAGCCGCTCATCCGCGCAATAAAAAACGCGGCGACCTCCTCCGGCCGCCGCGTGCGGGATGGCTTCCATCAAGCGTGCTGTGCGATTTAGCCTAGCAGTCGCAGCACGTTCTGCGGGTTGCTGTTGGCGATGCTCAAGGCATTGGTCGCCGCAGCCACCAGGACCTGCGAGCGGGTTAGTTCCGCGGTCTCCGCAGCAAAGTCGGTGTCACGGATCACGCTCTCCGCGGCGCTGATGTTCTCGTACGCCACACCCAGGGCGTTGATTGTGGACTGCACCACGTTGCTCTGGAACGACCCCAGCCTGCCTCGCAGCGCCGAGACCTGCTTGATCGCCACGTCGATGATCTCCTGCGCGTCGCCCACGTCGCCGTCGACCACGTTGGCCGACTTGCCCGATCCCAGTTGGTCGAGGTAGCCGACGGTGGCGTTGCCCAGGTGTCTCGCCGCCACGTTGCCGATGCCCAGCCGCACCTCGTTGGTCGCGTCCACGGTGGGCCCGAGGTTGAACTTGGCCCCCCCGCCGGTGATCGTGAACGCGGCGAACGATCCCAGCGCCTGGGCGCCGGAGGTGGTCAGCGTAATGGACAGGTCCAGCGAGTCGGTGTTGACCGTCAGCTCCTTGCCCTTGCCGCGGGCGGTGATGCCGTTGACGATCGCGCCGACATCCTGGCCGTCATCGCGGATGGCGTTGGTCACCGCGCTGAACGCCGTGCCCGTGGTCTGGGCTGTGTTCTCATCGGTGGCCGACAGGAACGAGATGGCGCCGTCCTGCCCGCCGGTGTCGACGATGTCCACCGACACGAACTGGTCCGAGCCGAAGTCGGTGCTCTTGAGCACCAGGCCGTTGCCCGAGACCACCGCCGAGACGCCCGTGATGCTCTTGAAGGTGTTGATCTGGGCGGCGATGTCCGAGGTGGCCGTGCCGGAGGAGAAGCTGAACTGGCGCGAGCCCTTGGCGCCGGCAATCTCAAGGGTGAACCGGGCATCGGCGCCGCCGGACAGGTCCAGCGACGTGCCGCCCACCGACAGGAACAGGCCCGCGTGCTGCGCGGACTGGGTGATGACCGCGTTGACCGCGACGTTGTCGTCGCCGATCTTGGCGCCGTTGATCCGGAAATCAGCCACCTGGCTGGTCTGGCCGCTGACGGTGAAGTCGAACGTGCCGTTGAGCAGCTTGGTGCCCTGGAAGCTGGTGGTGGAGGCGATGCGGTCGATCGTCTGGAGGATGGCGTCGATCTGCTGCTGGTTGGCCTCCTTCTCCTCCGTGGAGAGGCCCGCGTCGTTGGCCGCTTCGCTCACCAGGCCCTGAAGCTCCAGCAGCAGGGAGTTGATCTCCTGCAAGCCGCCCTCAGCGACGTTGACGACCTGATCGGCACGCTCAGCGTTGGCGATGGCCGCGGTGATCTTCTCCTTCTCCGAGCGCAGCGCCTCGCTGGCGATCAGCCCAGCCGGGTCGTCGCCGCCGCGGTTGATCCGAAAGCCGGTGCTCAGCCGCTCCAGCGATTTGTTCAGCGTGAAGTTCTGTTGAGACAAGATGCGTTGAGCGATCAGAGAGTTGACGTTCGTGTTAATCCGACTCATTTGGTTTTCACCCCTTTTGTGCCGCCGCAGCGGCGTCCTCCACCGTTCGGGCCCCCCGCCCGAAGCCACGGTGCAGCACAGATCGACCCGCGACGCACGCCGGATTAACCTGTTCCCGCCTGGATATGAAAATTGGGCCCCTCCACCCCCGCGGGCTCCGCTACAGCCGGCACGCCCGACGCAGCCAGCAGAGTCCCCCCAAGCGGCATAAACGGCCCACTCCCCCAGCGAACCTGCGTGCCAACAGCACGCCCGCGGCGCAGCAAGATTGCTCGCGGATGCTTACGAGATGCTTGCGAATGGAGATCTGAACACCCCTAACGCCCGCCACGGCACAGCCAGGCCGCGCGGGATTCGGGGGCGGAGGCTGCTACTCGCCCTCGCCGCGCTCCCGGCGGCGCTCGATGTCGCGGATGTACGCCTCGGTGCGGTCCAGCTCACGCTTCAAATGACGCACACGCAACAGCGACTTCACCCGCGTGATCAGCTCCAGCTTGTTGACCGGCTTGGTCACAAAATCGTCCGTGCCGCTCTCCACGCCCCGCTCGATGTCCCCCAGCTCGTTCAACGCGGTGACCATCATGATGAGAATGCCCCGCGTGGCAGGGTCCTCCTTGAGCTTGCGGCACACCTCAAAACCGCTCATCCGCGGCATCATCACGTCCAGGAGGATCAGGTCGGGCGTGGGGGTCTGCGGGTCCTCGACGAACTTGATCGCCTCGATGCCGTCGCGGGCGGTGTGGATCTGACAGGGCAGAACCTCCAGGTAGGCCTGGAGCAGCTCCACGTTCTGCTCGTTGTCATCCACGATCAGGATGTGGGAGTTGCTCAGGTCGAACTCCTCATCCGCCGGGCCCGGCGAGGGAGCCGCTTCCAAAGACCGGGCCGCCTGACCGCCCTCGACCGGGTCGGGCAAGAGCCGCAAGCCATCGAGCCTGTAGGGTTGATGGGTCATCCTGTCATCCCTGCCAAAATCTGTCGCAGCCGTTGTCTGAGCCTGGCCAGCGCCGGCTCATCAGCCCCCGCCTCCAGCCGCTGGATCAGGGCGCGCAAATCAGCCGGGCTGTCCACATCGTGCCAGGCCGGCAGCAGACGGAGCGAAAGCCCCGCGCCAGCGGCCGCTTGGCAGGTCTGATGGTACACCCTGGGCGTGCCCCAGTCGATGCCGCGGACCAGGGCCGGGTGCAGCCGCTGGGCCGCCAACGTCCAATAACCACCGTCCGACGCCGGCCCCACCGCCGCCCGGGCCTGGCCCAGCGCCCGCGGAATCTGCTCTAGCGCCGCCAGGGGCACATCAGGCGCATCCGCCCCCAGGAAAGCCACCGTTCCACCCCCCAGGGCCTCCCACACCCGCTCCATCCGCTGGCCTAGCGAGCCCTGGCCTTGCGGTATCACCTGCCAGGCGGAGGGAATATGGATTTCCAGGTCCGCCTCATCAGCCCCCTGCTGGGGGTCCGCCTCGTCCAGGGCCAGGACAAACCGCCCGAGCAGGGCCGCTGGCAGCCGCTCCAGCACGCACTGGAGCATCGCGGCATGCGCCGCCTCCGCCTGGCGCGCCGATAAACGATTGATTAATCGCGTCTTAACACGCCCAGGCGCCGGCCGCTTGGCCATCACCACCCAGCAAGGCGGCTCTACGATCCGCGTCGAAGTTTCGATCGGCGAAATATCCATAAATGGTTTGAGCGATCAAATTTAACCCAATTTGACTCGACGGGGGCCGCATTGCGGCAAGCGGTCATTTTTGATAGAATTAGACCATCGCCACCACGGCCGGGGGTTCCGCATTGGCGAGCCAGATCTTCGCCTCACGAACCGGGCTCGATCGTCAAGCCAGCGATCGCCGCAGCGACGAGGGGCTGGCCGCAATCGGGCCGGCCGCGGGAAAACCGCCGAACCTGTGCTCCCTATGGAAGCGTAACAAAACCGGGAACGTGGTGTTTTCCACCTCGCCTGGAGGGCGTTCATCCGAAGGAAGCCGGATCGGTGGACGGCGACCCATGGATCTGGGCAGGCCGCTTGGACCCTCGACCTGGCGGCCGGCTGCCGGTCCTGGGCGCCGCTGAACATGGAGCCATGATGAACAAGCTCACGCTTCAGCCTCGTTCGCCCTGG
>DASVCG010000215.1:0-3995 GCA_036381755.1 Phycisphaeraceae bacterium
AACCCGCGCGACATATCGCTGCTGAGGAACTATCTGGTTGCCCTGGAGAACTTCGGGGATGTTGAGGAAGCGCTTCGGCTGCGTCGGCAGATCGCCGAGCAGGCCCCGCAGGACCTGAACAACCGCCGGGCGCTGGCGATCCTGCTGGCCCGCGAGGGTCAGACGCAAGAGGCGCAGCAGACGGTCGAGAAGCTCATCGCCGAGGAGGGCCGCGATCGCGACAACATGATGACCCTGGCCACGGTGCAGCGCTTCAGCGGTCAGGCCCAGGCCGGCGAGCAGACGCTCGAAACGTACCTGGCCGATCTGGGCTCGCAGGCGCAGGCCCAGGACCACGTCGCCTTGGCCCAGTACCGCCTGTCGATCGGCGACACCGATGGGGCGCTGGAAGCCTATCAGCAAGGCATGCGGATCGAAGACCCCGAAACCCGCCCGGTCACACGCGAGCTGGCGGATCTGCTCTTTGAGCAGCGTGCCCTGGATCAGGCGATCACGCTCTATCAGCAGCTCCACGAGCAGTTCCCCGACGACCTGCGGGTGACGCTGCGGCTGGCAGAGTCGCTGATCCTGGCCCAGCGGTACGACGAGAGCGAGCCGCTGTTGTCGCCGCTCAAGCCCAGCGCGCAGGTGCACGCGCTGCGGGCGATGATGGCCCTGGGCCGGGGCGACCGCCAGCGGGCGCGGCTGCTGTTCAACCAGGCTCTGGAGCTTGAGCCACGCAACCCGGTGATCCTGCTGGAGCGGGCCCGCCTCAACGCCAACGACCCCGACCCGGCCTGGACGCAGGCGGCGGAGCGCGACCTACGCGAGATCCTGAGCTTCAAGCCCGACGCCCACGAGGCCCGCCTGCTTTTGGCGCAGCTCCTGCTGGACCGCCAGGAGACCGACGAAGCGGCGCGCGAGCTGCGCAGCGTGCTGTCGCTGGCCCCCCAGCACATCCCCGCTCGGCTGATGCTGCTGGATCTCTACGTCTCCCGCCAGGACTGGACCAGCGCCCAATCGCTGCTGACCGAAGCGGCCAACCTCTACCCCCAGGCCGACGCCTGGCCCAGGCTGCTGGCCCAGGTGGCCGCCCAGCAAGGCCAGACGGAGAAGGCCCAGCAGCACTGGCGTCATGTCCTGGATCTGGCGCCCACGCCCCAGAACGTGGGGGATTTTGCGGTCTACCTGCTCAAGATCGGGAAGCCCGACCAGGTGCTGGAGCTGCTGCGTGAGCATGCTCAGGTGACCGAAAGCTACGTCTCCCTTCAGGCGCTGCGCGGCAGGGCGCTGGCGGCGACCAATCAGCGCGAGCAGGCCCAGCGGGTTTTTGCGGTGGCGCTGGGCCGTTGCCAGTCGCTGGGCGAGGTGGGGATGCTGGCGGCGCAGATGAAGGAGGCCCTGGGCCTGCCCGACACGATCAGCGCCCTGGAGGTGGCCCAGTCGCCAGCTCCTCTTTGGAGGCAGATCGTGCTGGCGCAGCTAGAAGTGGCCGATCACAAGTATGATCAGGCCCTCAAGCGCCTGGAAGCCAGCGAGGCCCAAATCCCCGCTGACGAGGCAGCGGTGCGGGCGATGGTCCAGGGCATCCGGGCCAATGCCCTGCAAGGCCAGGGCCGTTACCAGGAGGCCCAGCAGCTTTATGAGCAACTGCTTGAAGCCCACCCGCAGGATGTCCAGACGCTCAACAACCTGGCCTACCTGCTGGCCGACAACCTCAACGACGCCTCGCGGGCGCTGCCCCTGGCGCAGCGGGCCGCGGATCTGGCCCCCCGCAGCGCCCAGGTGCTCGACACGCTGGGCTGGGCCCAGTACAAGGCCGGGCAGGTCGAAAACGCCCTCCAGACGCTTCAGCAGGCCCTGACCCTGGAGCCTTTGGCGCCGGTCTACCTGCACCTGAGCATTATTTATGCGGACTTGCAAAACACGGACGAAGCCCGAACATCGCTGAAGGAAGCGATCCGTCTGGCCGAGAACTCGAATGACCAGGAGGTTCTGTCCCGCGCGCAGGAGCTGCTGGCGCAGCTTGGCACGCCCTGAGCAGGAGGTTTGATCACCATGACCGCGCATCCCTCATCGCCGTTTCCGCCGCTGATGCCCCCCAGCGGCATGGCGCCCCAGGCTGGCGGCAGCCGTTTCAAGCCCATCGACCCCCTGCGCGTGCTGCGCGAGCACGTGCGCGCGCTGATCGTCCTGGCCGTGGTCGGCGTGGTGGTGGGCGTCGCGGTGTGGGGCCTGCTGCGCCTGACCATGCCCCGCTACACCTCCATGGCCCAGTTGCGGGTGTCCTCCACGATCAACGAGGTCTGGAAGGGCATCACCAGCGAAGTGGACCAGCGCACGAACATGGAGCGCCTCGAGGCGTTCATGCAGGATGAGGCGATGCGCATCCAGTCGGAGGAGATCCTCAACAGCGTGCTGGATCGCCCCGAGGTGCGCAGCACGCACTGGTTCGCCTCCTACGTGGACCCCAAGTCCCCCGACGCCCTGCCCAACCTCCGCAATGCCCGCGAGGACCTGGCCAAAGACCACCTGCGTGTGTTCCCGATCCGGGGCACCACGCTGATCCACGTCTCGGTGAGCACGCCCAACGAGGAGGACCCGGACAAGATCCTGGCCGCGATCATCGACGTGTACCTCCAGCGGCTGCGGCTGAGCGTCAGCGACGAGAACATGGCCACGCAGGTGACCTTCCGCCAGGAGCTGGATCGCACCGAGCGCGCTATCCAGGACCTGGAAAAGCGGATGCAGGAGTTCCTCAGCCGCGAGGGCCTTGAGAGCCTCAAGAGCGAGTCCAGCGCCGCGGCCATCGAGTACCAGAACTACGCCACGCAGCAGGCACAGCTTGCGATGGCCCTGGACCAGGCCCAGCAGGCTTACGACGCGATGGTCGAGGCCCGGCAGTCCGGGCAGTACCAGCCCAGCCCGCAGGACCTGCTCGAGATCGAAGCGGTGCCGACGGTCCGGGCCCAGACCGACCGGCTGCGGCAGTTGGTCGAGCGGCGCGACGCCCTGCTGGCGGTGCTGGCGCCCAATCACATGGAAATCAAGCGGCTGGAGGCGCAGATCGCCGCCACCGAGGCCGACCGCCAGCGGGAGATCGACCGCCTGGTGCGTGAAAGCCAGGCGGCCGACCTGGAAAACGCCGCCAAGGCCGTCGAGGCGATCAAGGCTCAGCTTGCGGCGCTGGAGCCTAAGCTCGCGGAGGCCTCCAGGCGGATGACCGACCTGACCTCGCGGCTGACGCAGTATGAGCAGATGGAGGACATGCTGATGCGGGCCAAGGAGGAGCGCCAGCGCGCCGCGGACGCCTTGGCCAGCGTGCGCGTCTACAGCACGCACCCAAGCTCGGTGCCCGTGCAGCGGTACGCCAGCCCGACCGAGCCTGAATTGAGCTTCCCCTTGCCGGAGGTGACCATCCCAGCGGTGGCGCTACTGATCCTGGCCGGCGGCACGGGGGTGATCTTCCTGCGGGAGATGCTCGATCAGCGGGTCAAGAGCCCCAGCGATGCGCGGATGTTCACCGATGTCCAGCTTTTGGGCGTGCTGCCGGACGTGGTGGAGGACCCCAACGGACCTGCGCGGATGGAGCGGGTGGTGGAGAAGGACCCCACGGGGCTGATGGCCGAGGCGTTCCGCCAGTTGCGCACGGGGCTTCTGACGCAGATGGACCGCCGGGGCTACAAGACGCTGGCGGTCACCGCGGCGCAGCCGGGCAGCGGGGCCTCCAGCGTGGCGCAAAACCTGGCGGTGAGCCTGGCGCACAACGGCCGAAAGGTGCTGCTCATCGACGCCAACCTGCGTCGCCCGTCGCAGCACCGGCTGTTTGAGCTGGGGGAGGGCCCTGGATTGGCGGAGGTGCTTCGCGGGCAGGCGACGCTGGAGGAAGCGATGCGTCAGCCCTCCCAGGGGCTGGACGTGTGGGTGCTTTCAGCCGGTGGGGCGCACGATGCCTTGCCGGAGCTGCTGGAAGGCCAGCGGCTGCGGAGCGTGCTGAGCCAGGCCGAGACGCGGTT
>DASVCG010000216.1:0-2487 GCA_036381755.1 Phycisphaeraceae bacterium
TTGGAAGCATGATCCGTGCTGAGGGTGAGCTAGAACGTCGGCGCCTGCTCCGGTTCCAGGTCCAGGTCGTAGCGGTCGCTAAGCATCTCGTCGGCCTGGCCGTCGACCCATTCCGCGCGGCCGGTGGTGGGGGCGATGCGGATCGACCCGCTTTGCCGACCGTTGGTCAGCTCGATGATGGCGGCGTCGGCACTGCCGTTGGGTGAGAACGTCACCGCTGCGGCCTGGATCGTGCCGTCCGCCGCTGCGGTACTGGTTGCCGGGGCGAAGTCGCTTGCTGTATCCGCAGATTCAGCGGCCTGTTGCGATTCGATGTAGATCTCGCCGAACCGCACGCCGCGCTCCAGGGTTTGGGGCCGCATCAGGTCCTGGGTGATCGGCTCGAACTGGCCAGGCTGCTGGACCGGGTCCACCTCATGCTCCAGGTGGAAGCGGCTAGCTTGGGTATCGAGGACGAGTCGGCAGCGGGTCGCGCGCGTGGCGGCGTAGGCCCGGGCGTACTGGGCGCTCACCAGCAGCCGACGGGCCGACTCCCGCAGGCCCGCGGTCTCCATCGTGCCCGCCAGCGACATCACCACCATGCCCCCCAGCACCACCATCAGCACGACGACCACCACGGCCTCGATGAGCGTGAACCCCTTACAGGAGCTTGTCTTACCAGTTGGTGACGTCGGCATTCTCGCCGTCTCCGCCCGGCTGGCCGTCGGCGCCGAAGCTGAACAGGTCGTACACGCTCTGGTCGCCGGGGTAGCGGTAGCCCCACGGGTTGCCCCAGGGGTCGATCAGGTCCTTGTCTTTGACGGTCGGCTCGGTCCATTTTTCGGGGTCGATGTCAGCGGGCCGGTTGACCAGCTCGTCCAGCGACTGGGGGTATCGGCCGTAGTCGTAGCTGAAGATCTGGATCGCCTGCTCCAGCGCCGCCAGCTTCTGCTGGGCGACGCTGTGCTTGGCCTTGCCCACGCGGGAGAAGAGGTTGGGCACGATCAGCGTCGCCAGCACGCCGATCACGATCACCACGACGATGATCTCCACCAGCGTGAACCCCGCTGCGGCGATGCGTCGCCGGCGCGGACGGTCAAACTTCTGTGATATCGGCCACTTGCGCATGGAACGCCTCCCTCAGCCGCCGGGCATGGCGGCTTCCATGTTGATGATGGGCAGCAACACCGCCGCCAAAATGAATCCCACCACCAGCGCCAGACCCATGATGAGCAGAGCCGGAAGCACGGTCATGGTGCGCTGGATCGACGCGGTAACTTCTTTATCGAACGAATCCGCGGCGCGGAGCAACAATTCGGGCAGCTTCCCCGTGCGCTCCCCCAGCGCGACGACCTGGACGAACAGGGGCGGGAAGTAGCCGCATTGGCTGAGGGTCTGGGCGATGGGCTGGCCCTGGATGACCGACGCGCGGACCTGATCGATCGCCTGGCCCAGCGCCTCGTTGCCCAGCGTGTCGCGCAGGACGCCCAAAGCCTCGACGACCTGGATGCCCGAGCCGGTCAGCGTGCCCAGCGCCCGGGCGAAGCGCGCCACCGCCACCTGGCGCAGCATCCGGCCCAGGAGGGGCAGCCGCAGCTTGAAGCGGTCCACCGCCAGGCGGCCCGCGGGCGTGCTGGTCCATCGGCGGTAGCCCCAGGCGCCCCCTGCTGCTGCCAGCGCCACCGCCCAGCCGTAGCCGCGCACCACGTCGCCCACGCCCATCAGCACGCGGGTGGGCAGGGGCAACAGGGCCGGGTCCTGGCCGATGGTGCTCATCACCCGCGGCAGGATGAACACCAGAATGACCAGGATCGACAGCACCGCCAGCACCAGCACGATGACCGGGTAGGTGGCTGCGGAGCGGACGCGCTGGCGCACGTCCAGGTCGCGGTCGGTGAAGTCGGCCAGCGAGGCCATGACCTGATCGAGCACGCCCGCGGTCTCGCCGGCGCGAACCATGCTCACGTGCAGGGGCGCGAACTGACGCGGGTGTGCCGCCAGGGCGTCGGAGAAGGAGGAGCCGGTTTCGACCCGACGGGCCAGGTCCTGAGCCAGCGCCGCGATCGCCGGCCGATCCGCCTGCTCGCGCACCACCTGAAGCGCGGTCAGAAGCGGCAGGCCCGCCTCCAACGCGGTGGCGATCTGCCGCCAGAGGAACCCCATCGCCTGCAAGCTGATCCGCTTGATCGGCGTTTCGCCCGACGCCTGACCCGCGGACGCAGCGCCTGGTTTCTCGCCCGCCCCGGCCCCCGGAAGTCCCGCCGAAAGTCTCCCCGCTCCCGCGAGGGGTTCCGGCGGAGTTCCCGTCGGCGAGGCCGCACCCGAAGGCGATTTTGCCTCCGCGGATTCCTCGATCCGCGTGACGAACAGCTTGCGGTCCGCCAGGGTGGCGATAGCGTCGTGGCGGCTGCGGGCGGCAATGGTGCCGGTCTGGGCCGAGCCGTTAGCGTCGATCGCGCTGTACGTAAAGCGATACACCGGAAACTTCGCGCCTCATCCTTAACCCCC
>DASVCG010000217.1:0-2796 GCA_036381755.1 Phycisphaeraceae bacterium
GGTCGTCAACCTGCGGAGTATGTTCGATGCCCACGGGCCTGCCGAAGGATCCATCGAAGCATCCCTGACGACACTGGCCGAGCTTCAGCAGCAGGGGCTGGTGCGCCACATCGGCTTGAGCAACGTCACGCCTGCCCAGGTCGCCGAAGGCCGCCGCATCGCCGAAATCATCTGCGTCCAGAACCAGTACAACATTGCGCACCGCGACGATGATGCATTGATCGACGAACTGGCCCGCGACGGCATTGCCTACGTGCCCTTCTTCCCGCTTGGCGGATTCAGCCCGTTGCAGTCGTCAACACTCTCTGAAGTGGCCGCGCGGCTCGATGCCACGCCCATGCAGGTCGCGCTGGCGTGGCTGCTGCAACGTTCGCCGAACATCCTGCTCATCCCGGGCACTTCGTCGATCACCCACCTGCGCGAGAACCTCGCCAGCGCGACGCTCACATTGCCCGGGAACGAACTGGCGCTGCTGAACGGTATCGCCTCATGATGACCGCCTGAGGGATTTGCCGCGTCGCTCGGGATCACCGGACAATGTCTTCACCCGTTCGATGAACCAGCGCCCTGCCGGACCGGGCGCTGCGGACTCCCGGTAAACGGCACTCATGCCCAGCGCCAGCTTCCCGCCGATGTCGAGCGATACCAGCTTTCCGGCGTCGATGTCAGACGTGACCATGTGCCGCGGCAGGCTGCCCCAGCCAACGCCATCCTTGAGGAACGCGTACTTGGTCGAAAGATCCGCCAGCCGCCAAGTCTTCGGCGAGAAGACGCCGTAGTCCTTGCCCGCCAACCAATGGGACCGGTCCGTGAGCACCAGCTGTACGTGCCTGGCCAGCTCGCGTTTGGGGATTCGGCCATGAAGCCGGGCCAAAGGGTGGCTGGGGGCTGCCACCACAACCAACGGAATTTCATCCATGTGTTCGCTGACCAGCGACGGAAACTCGACCGGCAGTGATGCCAGGATGCCCAGGCTGCAACGCTCGTCCAGTACCGGCTGGTAAGCCGCGCCCAGACCCTCAACGAACAGCCGCAATGGAGTCAACGGAAACTGCTCTGCGAAACCTTTCGCCACCGCCGCAATCGTTGCGGTTGGGAAAAATACGTCGACGACGACCGACAGCTCGGCCTCGAGGCCTCCCGCCATGAGTTTGGCGCGAGCCTTCATGGCGTCGACTCCGGCTATGACATTGCGGGCGTCCGCGAGCAACAACACGCCTTCGGGTGTGAGCTTCGGAAAACGTGCCGTACGATCGAACAGCACCACATCAAGCTGCGCTTCCAGACCACCGATCCATCCGCTCACCGCGGACTGCACGCGATACAGCTTGCGCGCCGCGGCAGAGAAGCTGCCCTCGTCGACTGCGGCGATGAAGGCCCGGAGCTGATCCAGCGAGACCGCATCGAGCATGGCAATCCATCCCATATATAGATCGATCAAATCATAAAATATCATCTTTTCAGATTGCTTGTCAGCGCTCACGATACGTCCCGTCATAACCACACGGAGACGAACATGCCTCTTGCGCACCTCGACAATCTTGATGACCCGCTGGCAAACGTTCGCCAGCCCGCCGCGTCCCGCAGCCAGGTGCCTTTGCGCCCACGCAGCACGAAAGGCGCACTGCCCGCCGCGTCCCTCGATCAACTGTTCCGGCTCGCCAGAACCTACAACGAGTGGAGCTCCCGCGACGTCGATGCGCAGACGATCCGCGAGCTCTATGAGTTGCTCAAGTGGGCTCCCACCGCCGCCAACAGCAGTCCTGCACGGTTGGTGTGGGTGAAGAGCGCCGAAGGCAAGCAAAAATTGTCGGCACTCGCGATGGATGCCAACCAGCCGAAGATCCTGGCGGCACCCGTCACGGTGATCATCGGCTACGACCTCGCGTTCCCGGAGACGCTGCCGCAGTTGTTCCCCGCGCGAGGAGCAGCTCTGCGCGAGTACTACCAACAGCCGGGGGTCAACGAGGACACGGCCAGGCGCAACAGCAGCCTGCAGGGCGCCTACCTGATCCTTGCGGCGCGCGCACTGGGCCTCGACTGCGGACCCATGTCCGGGTTCGACAACGCCGGTGTCGATCGTGCGTTTTTCGCCGGCACCCGCATCCACTCCAACTTCATCTGCAGCCTTGGCTACGGCAAACCCGGCACGCCGTTCCCGCGCAACCCGCGCCTGGCGTTCGACAGAGCCGGCTGGTGGGCGTGAATCCCGCCATCTTCCATTTTCATCACTGGAGAACAGTCATGAACACGCAATACAGCATCGTCGGTTCCGGTCCCGTCGGCCGGACATTGGCAGGCCTTTTCGCGAAGGCCGGAGTCGACGTACAGATCGCCAACTCGCGCGGACCGGATTCCATGGCGGCGATCGCCGGGGAGCTGGGGCGGCATGTAGCGCCGGTCACGCTGGAGCGCGCACTCGATGCGGCTGTCATTTTCCTCGCGGTCGGATTCCTGCAGGTTCCGGCGGTGGCGGCGAAGCGCTCCGACTGGACCGGCAAGCTCGTGGTCGATGTGACCAACACGCTGCAACCCGCCGACCGCCGCGAAACGGAGTCGCGTGGACTGCTGTCATCGGAGATCAACGCGCAGCTCGTTGCCGGTGCGAAGCTGGTCAAGGCCTTCAACCACTTGCCGGTGGCGCGGCTGGGTGCGAATCCCGCGGTGAACGGACAGCAGCAGGTGGTGTTCGTTTCCAGCAATGATGCGGACGCCAGTGCCACGATCGTCGCATTGGCCACCCGCCTTGGCTTCGCACCCGTCGAACTCGGCAGGCTCGATGAAGGCGGCGTCGCC
>DASVCG010000218.1:0-3413 GCA_036381755.1 Phycisphaeraceae bacterium
GTCTGGCTCTTGCCCGTCCCGGGCGGGCCCTCCAGCACGAATGTCTTGCCCTCGGCCACCGCCCGCACCGCTGCGAGCTGGGTCGAGTCGGCATCACGGGTGCACAAGAGCTCGCCCGGCTGAACCTGCTGATCCAGGTCCTCGGGCCGTGGGAACGGCTCGGGATCGAAGTCGTGGCCGGGGCGGTCCACCAGGTGGGCGACCAGCCGGTTCTGCCGCAGGCGGTCGAGGTTCTCGCGGAGGTCGCGCCACATCAGGAACTTGTTGAACGAGAAGAGGCCGAGGTAGACCGACTCATGCACCTCCCAACGCCGGGTCTCGCGGATGGCGGAGCGGAAGTTGCGCAGGATCAGCGGGATGTCCAATCCGTTCTCGTCCTCAGGCAGCCCGTGGAGGGCCTGGGTGTCGAGGCCGAACTCGGTGCGCAGCTTCTCCAGCAAGGTGACATTGGGCCGAAGCGGCTCTTCGCTCAAGGACAGCTCGTAGCGGTAGCCCGAGCCGCTCGCGAAACGCTGGAGTCGAACCGGCAGCAGGATGATCGGGGCGTAGCGCGGTATCTCAGACGACTCCGCCTCGTACCACCTGAGCATGCCGATCGCCAGGTGCAGCAGATTGGCGCCGGTCTCTTCGATGCTCGATCGGGCGGTGCGGTACAGCGTCAGCAGCCGCTTCTGCATCTCGGCGGAGCTCTCCGCCGCGTACAAGTGCCTCGCGTCGAGCTCCTGCCGCAAGAACGACTCATCGCCGCTGGTCCACGGGTAGATGGAAAATGCCTCCCCCGCGGCCAACGCATCCTCCAGCTTCGCGACATCCGGAACCGCGAACTGCACCGTGCGCGCCGACTCCCGGAAGTTGATCAGCCGATTGCGCAGCGACAGGTCGAGCAGACGGGTCTGCCACCGCTCGATCCGGCCTTGTCTTTCCGCTGCATCCTCGCCGTCCGCCTCCGTGGCCCCACGCTGCTCGGCACGCTCCGCGAGAGTTAGCCGGTCGAGGGTGGTATTGGGCGCTGCCAGCGTGAATACCTCCTCCACCGCGTCGAGATCCAGGGATGAGGTGTCGCTGCTGTCGCGCAGCGGCAGCGGGCGGATCCCAAGCTTGCGGCACGTCCGGATGTCGATCGCGCAGAAGAACGCCCCCGGCATCTGCAGCCGGCGCTTGGACATCTCGACCGCCGCGGCGAAGCCCGTGCCGCGCTGCGTCAGCAGCGTCGACTCGACGGGGACGATCTCGCCCAGCTCGATGAGGTTGCGGACCCGGGCCGGCTCGTCGATTGCCGGCTCGGGCAGGTGGGCTTCGTGCGTCCAGAGCGCCGGCATCGCGTGCCCTTCGATGAGCAGCACAAGTGGATGAAGGCCGCACTGCTCCCACAACGCCGCCAGCAGCAGCGTCAGGTCCAGGCACGTCCCGAGGCGCTCCCGGCAGACGCGATCGACGAGCCGCACCCGCTGACCGTCACGCTCAAAGCTCGCCGGCGGGTTGATGTAGCCGAAGTTCTGCGTCGCCGCGGCGTTGAAGCACGCCTCAGCGATCTGGGCGGCACGCTGCCGGCTGCCCGACTGGTAGCCGTCGAGCGCATCTCGGTTGCTTATCGCGCCAAGAGCCGCGCGTGCCACCTGCAGCAACTCGGCTACACGGGGATGATTGGGCGTGACGAACGCCGCGGTCATCTCCGGCCAGTAATCGGCACCGGGCCATTGGTCGAAGGCCAGCAGATCCACCGGGAATCGCCATTTCCAGGCCCCGGCCTCGCAGCGGGCGTCCACCCGCAGGTACGTCCGCTCCGCCTCCGTGCGTGTCGCCAGCCGCTGGGCGTCGAACGACATGCCCTCCGGCTTGAGCCGGTAGGTGGCTGCCGGGTCGATCCGGGCAATCCGCCCCTGCCACGGCTCACACTCGCCGTTCTCCAGAGTCACATGGATCACCAGGTCGTGCAGCGGCTCATCGTTGTCATTCGTGATCGATACTTCGTTAACCACCGGCACGCCGTTCTGCTGCATGCCAAAGTTCACCCGATCCGAGTACTCCAGCGTGATCGAGAGGAACGGACCCTCGGCCGATGGCTGAGGGGCAGCGACGCCGCCCAGGTCTGTGCGTGAATCGTTCATGGAAGACCTCCCGGCCAAACAGATTCGAAGGCAGGCACGATCAACCAGGTGCAGCAGCGGGTTGTCGGGGAGGTCGTGGTGCGTTCACTTTGGAGCCCGGACTTCCCAGCACGCCGAATGGGATGATCGCCGGGCTACCAGTATATGACGCTCCATCCATTTCCGATACATAAGCAAACCGCATTCTCGGTGCCAAATGGCCTTCATGAAGGCCAGGGCGAGGCGGCTGTCCCGTGGATTCAAGCGTCGGCACGGATGCCCGCCACATGGCTATAGCGCAAGCGACTGACGATATGCTGTCATCGGTCAAGATCGCGATAGTCCGCCTCAGCAGCGGGCTTTAGCGCGTCCGCTGCACGCGGTTATCGCCGCCTGACCTGTTCAGGACAGAGACAACATCCTTAAGGCTGCAAGCCAGCCGGCAAGCGTCAGCACGTGACGCCCATGATTGATCAGCAACCATCGTGAAAGGGCTGCAACAACATCGTCATGGGGCAAGCCTTCCGCACCCATCAGCCTCACCATAGTCGGGATGAAGTACGAAGTTGATTGAGCCGAATTCCATTGCTGATCGTCTACATAGGAGGTCATTGACGGAGTCAGTGGAATCTATCGTCGATTTGGTGCGCTGCTGGTCAAGCGCAGCCGGTGGCTGACAGATCAGCATCTCAGTCGCTTCTCCCTTAAATCCATTTACCTCTCCCTCTCCCGGCAAAACGGACACTTTCAATTACTCCATCAAAAATGGTCGCAAGCACGTAAGCGATGAAACCTCCCCATAAAATAAGCCCCCCGGCGGATGCCGAAGGGCTGGTTTCTGATCTGAATCGAGGCGACTGGCCGAACTTTGAACCGAATGTGGCGGTCCAGCCGTACATTGCCGCCTGTCTGCGTCTGCCGGAGCAGCATATCTGTTAAATTCATAGCATCTCGTACGGGCCCGCCTAACGGCTATCTCGCGAGTTCTGCCTCGATCGCATCGAGCACCTCTTCTTCATATTCAGGATAGCCATGCAGGAATGGGAACGGGTTGAGGATGTCCTGCCCACGGATATATACCCGTACTTGGTACTCGTGCGGCTCGCCTGTTCCATCGTCCGTGGGCCTGATCCAAATATCACGGTAGATGACTCCGTACCCATCACTGCCGAAAGGGGCATCGCGAGGCCTGAATTGTAGATGACCCCCTTGTCGGTCCATATGAGTTGCATTCAATGATGCTGACGCAGCTCGCCAAACTTCGTCGTAGGTGCCAACGAAGGTTCGTGTCTGCCCACACCCGGCCATCGTGAGCACGACGAGAGC
>DASVCG010000219.1:0-3669 GCA_036381755.1 Phycisphaeraceae bacterium
ACCGCGAACTCGATGCTGAGCCGCTTCGGCTTGACGGTCTGGGTGTAATAGTCGCGGATCGCCTGGTGCTCCGGGCCGATGACCAGGCAGACGCGGCGGTAACCCGTGTCCGCCAGGGTGCTCAGCACGTAATCCAGGAACGGCCGATCGATGGGCACCAGCGCCTTGACGCCCGTGTCAGCCACCGCGGCCTGCTCGTCGGTGAGCGAAGCGGCCTGGGCGGCTTTGCGCATCCGCGTGCCCAACCCCCGCGCCAAAATGACGGCTTTCTCCATCGTCGCACTCTCCATCGCCATCTAGCCCACGCCCGCCCCCGCGCAGCAAACCTGCTGGGGCGTCAAGATAACCGATGGCCGCAACGCCCGCACCCGCCGGGCGATACGCAGGCGATGCGCCCCCGGCCCCGGTTTTCCGCTTGCTTAAGATGGAGCCGGGGGATTCGGCTACGATTTCAGGCACCATGGTCGAAGCCTATCTGGCGACGCTGTGGCGGTTCGCGTGTCTGGCCGCGGCGGTCGGGCTGGGCATGGCGCTGGCGTACCGGCTGCTGCGGCGGCTGGGCGCGCGTGAGGCGACCGCCACCGGCTACGCCTTCATCCTGCCCTGGCTCATTGGCCTGGCGGTGTTCTGGTTCTTCGCGATGGGCTTCGCCCTCTACCTGAGCTTCACGCGCTACAGCGTGCTGGCGCCCCCGCAATGGGTGGGCCTGGAGAACTACCGCCGACTGCTGCACGACCCCGCGGTGCGCGACGCGGCGTGGAACACGCTCAGCTTCGCCGTCTGGAGCGTGGCGCTGGGCATCGTCGCGTCACTGGCCGCAGCAATGCTGCTGTCGCTGGAAGCCCGCTTCATGGGCCTGTGGCGGGCCATCTACTACGTGCCCAGCGTCATCCCCGCGGTGTCCACCGCGCTTTTGTGGCGGTGGATCTTCGTGCCCGAAGGCGGGCTGCTCAACGGCTTTTTGGCCTGGGTGGGGCTGCCGCCCCCCGGCTGGTTCAGCGACCCGGACTGGGTCATCCCCGCATTCGTGATCATGAGCCTCCAGGGCGCCGCGGGCAACAACATGGTGATCGTGCTGGCGCGCTTAAAGGGCATCGACGCCCAGCTCTACGAGGCCGCGGCGCTGGACGGGGCCGGGCCCTGGCGGCGGTTCGGGCACATCACGCTGCCCCAGCTTTCGCCGGTGCTCTTTTTCCAACTGGTGATGGGGATCATCGGCAGCCTACAGTTGTTCACGCAGCCGATGTTCGTCCAGACGCCGGGGCGGTCGGGCCTGTTCTATGCGCCGTACATCTACCGCACCGGCTGGCACGAGCTGCGGATGGGCTACGCCAGCGCGCTGTCGTGGGTGATGTTCCTGGTATTGGCGGGGCTGACGCTGCTGGTGTTCCGCGGGGCCAGGTGGTGGGTGTCGTATGAGCAGGCGGACGTGCTGATGCAGCCGGGGGCAGCGGTGACGCAGGCGCGGGGAGCCAGGCGGTGGGCGTGGTATGCGCTGGTGATCGCGGGCGGCGTTCTGTCGCTGGCGCCGATTTTGTGGATGGTGTCCACCTCGCTCAAGTCGCCGGAGGACCTGTTCGCCATGCCGCCTGAGCTGGTGAGCTGGCCGCTTAGGTGGGAGAACTACGTGCTGGCGTGGACCTCGCTGCCGTTCACGCGGTTCGTGTTCAACACGCTGTTCATCACGGGCCTGGCGGTGCTGGCGCAGACGCTGGTATCGGCGATGGTGGCCTACGGCTTTTCGCGGTTTGATTTTCCGGGTCGGCGGCTGCTGTACGGGCTGATGCTCTCGACGCTGCTGGTGCCGGGCATGGTGACGATGATCCCGGTGTTCCTGATCTGGCGATGGGCGGGGCTGGTGGGGACGTTCGACCCGCTCGTGCTGGGCTCGCTGCTGGGCGGTCAGGCGCTGTTCGTGTTCATGGCGCACCAGTTTCTCAAGCCCCTGCCGCGCGAGCTGGAGGAAGCGGCCCGGCTCGACGGGGCCTCGCACGCGCAGGTGTTTTTCCGGGTGATCGTGCCGCTGATGGGGCCGGTGCTGATGGTGATCGCGCTGATCGCGTTCCAGTCGCACTGGAACGATTTTTTAGGCCCGCTGCTGTATTTGAATCGGATGGAGCTGTACACGATGACGCTGGGGCTGCACTTTTTCCAGGGGTCGCTGATGGGCGAAGCGCCCAAGTGGCACTGGATGATGGCGCTGACGTGCCTGATGGCTGTGCCGACGGTGGTGATCTTTTTGCTGACGCAGCGGTCGATCTTCGCGCAGGCGCGTCGCGGCGGCGCGGGGGTGTGAGCTGTGGCGCGGCGCGGTGTGGCGTCTCCGTTATGGCGCACTGGCGATCAATCGGGCATGAGCAGGACGCCCGTGCCGTCGATGCGGCTGCGCTTCATGTCCAGGAGCGCCTCGTTGGCCTGGGCCAGGGGATAGGTGACGGTGTGGAGGGTCAAGCGCGCCTCAGCAGCTTCGCGGAAAAGGTCGCGGCCGTCCTGGCGCGTGTTGGCGGTGACGGAGCGGACCTCGCGCTCGTAATAGAGGTGGCGGTCGTAATCCAGGGCGGGGATGGGCGAGAGGTGGATGCCCGCGATGGCCAGCTTGCCGCCGTGGCGAAGGTTCTGGAGCACCACGGGCACCAGCGCCCCGGAAGGTGCAAAGAGGATGGCGCTGTCCGCTGGCTCGGGCAGGCCCGCGGGGTCGTCTCCTGCCCAGGCTGCGCCCATCTGAAGCGCCAGTTGCTGGTGGTTGGGGCTGCGCGTCAGCACGTCCACGGTATAGCCCCGGCGAAGCGCGATCGGGAGCACCACGTGCGCTGAAGACCCGAACCCCACCAGCAGCAGACGACCGCCCGCGGGCACCTGGGCGCGGTTGAGCGAGCGGTAGCCGATGAGGCCCGCGCACAAGAGCGGCGAGGCCTGCACGTCGTCGAAGAGCGGGGGAATCTCGTACGCGAACGCCTCGGGCACCACCGCGTAGGAGGCGTAGCCGCCGTCGGCGTGATAGCCGGTGTAGCGCGAGCCCACGCACAGGTTCTCCTGGCCCCGCTGACAGTAGAGGCATGTGCCGTCGGTATGCCTGAGCCAGGCGATGCCGACCCGCTGACCCAGCTTCAACTGAGTGCAATCAGGGCCAAGCGCATCCACGACGCCCACCGCCTGGTGCCCCACGATCCGCGGCAGCGTCGGCGCGGGCAGATCCCCCTCGATGATGTGCAGGTCCGTCCGGCACAAAGCACAGCAACGCACCCGCACGCGAACCTCCCCCGGCCCCGGCTCCGGCACCGGCGTCTGACGCAACTGAAGCGGCCCGGACTCCACCGGCCCGATTCGCTCCAGCACCATCGCCTGCATCAGAGCCTGGCTCATCGACCTTTTGACCTTTCAATTACGCTCTTTGTTATTCCGGTGAAATACCACACAAATCTTTTAGATTAACTGATTTATAGTATTTGTCCGCCGATTCATAACTTGTCGCGGACCATTTTGAAGATTTTGCGATTCATCAAACACGCATTGACTGGCGCCCGACATCGATTATGCTAGTGGGTGTGACAGGACGGTGACAAGGCTTTAGCCCAAAACGCCGCCGACCTGACACCTTCAATTGCCCCCGGAAGGGCTCGGTCCGAGTTCTGCTCGGCCGGGCCTTTTTTCTTTTCCAATTCATCCTCT
>DASVCG010000220.1:0-13748 GCA_036381755.1 Phycisphaeraceae bacterium
GTGTAGACACCCAGCCCCAGGAGGTTCTGGTTGACCTTGGCGTTGGTCATCTGATTCCTATCCTTGGCGGTGGCGGTCACGGTCAGCGTGATGCCATCCTCGGTGAACGTGTACGAGTTCTTGGAGCCGCCCCAGCCGTACAGGTTGAAAACCGTCTCCGCCTGTGCCGACGCAGCCCCCACGCCGACCAGCACACCCGCTGCCACCCCCGCGCATACCCATCGCTCGAACAGCTTGGACAACATCCCTTCATCCCTTCCTAAAAAGAGGACTGCGAAAAGCCATGAATTGGGAGCAATCTGCTCCCCCGCTCGGCCAGAATCATGACACGAAAAGCCCCCTGCGTCAAATCATTCTAAAAATCATAAACTCTGATGATTCCGATGGTAAGCAATAGATAAAGCAGCCAGAATATTCAAAATGGAAAACCTGCGGACTTGGGGATAAATTCGGCCCGGCAATCAGGCTGCTGCGCCGCCAAACTGCGCTGTTTTTCGCCGCGTCGTTCCCCTTCCTCCCGCCTCGCCCCGCTGCCGGGCATCACCCCCCGCCTTGGCATACAATTTCCTCTTTGGCCGGTCATCCGGCCAGCACCACAAGCCAACCCCAAGCATCACGGAGCGCGTGAATGACGGATCAAACCCAGTCCTTCGATCTAGTGGTCATCGGCGGCGGGCCCGCTGGATACGTCGGCGCTATCCGCGCCGCCCAGCTCGGCCTGAAAGTCGCCTGCGTCGAACGCGACCGCCTCGGCGGCGTCTGCCTCAACTGGGGCTGCATCCCCACCAAAGCCCTCCTGGCCAATGCCGAGCTCTACAGCCGGCTCAAGCACCACGCCGACGACTGGGGCATCTCCGTCCAGAACGTCCAGCACAACTGGCAAAAAGTCATCGCCCGCTCGCGCGGCGTGGCCGACCAGCTCAACCGCGGCATCCACAGCCTGTTCAAAAAAAATAAGATCACCCACTTCGAAGGCCACGCCTTCATCCCCAAGCCCGGCCAGGTCCACGTCTACGACAAAAACGACACCCACCGCAAGGCCGGCGTCAAGCACCGCCTCCAAACCAAAAACATCCTCATCGCCACCGGTGCCGTCCCTCGCCAACTACCCGACACCCCCTTCGACGGCCAGCGCATCATCGCCTCCAAGGAGGCCATGACCCTCCAGGACCAGCCCGAAAAGCTCCTCATCGTCGGCGCCGGCGCCATCGGCATGGAGTTCGCCTACTTCTACAACGCCTTCGGCACGCAGGTCACCGTCGTCGAAATGCTCGACCGCCTCCTGCCCATCGAGGACCACGAAGTCTCCGCCGCCATCGCCAGGGCATTCAAAAAACAGGGGATCAACTTCCACACCAGCCACAAGACCCAACGCATCGAGCTGACTGACCAGGGCGTCAAGGCCACCCTCGCCCCCGCTCAATCCGATTCAGCATCCGCAGCTAAGCAGGTCACCATCGAGGCGGACAAGGTGCTCGTCGCCATCGGCGTGCGCGGCAGGTACGACGGCCTCTTCGACTCCTCCCTCAAGCTCGACCTCTTCAAAGATCACATCAAGGTCGATAAATCCACCTACGCCACCAGCGTCCAGGGCATCTACGCCGTGGGCGACGTGATCGGCCCGCCCTGGCTCGCGCACGTGGCCAGCGAGGAGGCCATCGTCTGCGTCGAAAAGCTCGCCGGCCACCACCCCACCCCCATCGACTACGACGCCATCCCCGGCTGCACCTACTGCCACCCCCAGGTCGCCTCCATCGGCTACACCGAACAGCGCTGCCAGGCCGAGGGCATCGACTACCTCGTCGGCAAATTCCCCTTCCAGGCCTCCGGCAAGGCCAAGGCCCTGGGCGAAACCGAAGGGTTCGTCAAAATCATCACCGACAAGAAGCACGGCGAGATCCTCGGCGCGCACATGATCGGCGACAACGTCACCGAACTGATCGCGGAGCTGGGCCTGGCCAAACGCCTCGAAGCCACCGCCAGCGAAATCATCGACACCATCCACGCCCACCCCACCCTCAGCGAAGCCGTTCACGAAGCCGCCCTGGGCACCCAGAACCGAATGATCCACTTCTAATCCACTTCTAAATAGATAGACGGCAGCGGGCAGACGGCAGAGGGTAGGAATCAGAAAAATCAGAGTCACCAATCAAAACCGAGGCTGCATAAAAAGCCCTCTCCCCCTCGGGGGGGAGAGGGTAGGGTGAGGGGGCTGCCCTCTGCTGTCTACCCCTTGCCCTCTATCTTCTCCAGCCGCTGGCCCACCCTCTCTAATCGCTGACCGATCAGCGCCGTGATCCGCTCCCACGCCCGCGTCTGTCGCGTCGCATCGCCCGTGTCCATCAGCAGGCTCACCACGTATCGGTACGCGCAGCGGCCCAGCTCCTGATGCCCAACACGCACGCCGGCCACCTGACCGGCAATCTCCTCCAAACGCGCCACCCACTCGCCCCGCTCAGGCGGCACCAGAATGCCCAGGTACCCCCGCGATTGCTGCGCCATCGCCTCGCGGCAAAAAGCCTCCGCATCGGGCCAGGGCAGTTGATAATGCTCATCGTGAAAGACCTGGAGCAAACCCGTCTCCGAGTCGCGCACCACCAGCCCGTCGGTGCGAATCCACTCGCCCTCGCGCTCAAGAATCGCCCAGATCCGCTGAAAGTAGCTTTTCGGATAGAAATGCCCCTGGCAGGAGGGCGTGGTCGCCAGCCCCAGGCGGTGCAGCAGCCGACAAAGCGGCCGCAGGTCCGGGTCGATCAGCTCGTAGCACCCTTCATCCAGGCACGCCGCATCCGGCTTGCCCGGGCGATGGTAGTACCACGGACCGCTGGCCCGATACCACCGCGTGAACGGGAACCGCTCCTGGGGAATGACCGCAGCGCTGAGGCCCACGATCTCAAGCGGGGCGATCATACGCAGCACTCCACACAGCCAGGCCGGCGTCATCGCCACCCCTATCCTAGCGCGCCCCGCTGCGATCAAGTCCATCCTTCAACCCCATTCAGCCTGCTTTTTCCGCTGATTTTTCACAGCCCCGGCCCCTTCACCCGCCCAATCCGCACCCTCAGCAAGCCGGACCTGATACCATAAAGAAGCGGCCCCCCAGGCCAGGCCGGCCGCAGGCCTGATCGAGCAAGGAGACCCGCCCATGGCCGTCACCCCTTCCACCATGCTGGCGCTGGGCACCCCCGCCCCGGACTTCGCCCTGCCCGACACCGAGGGCAACCTCGTCTCTCGGCAAGACTTCCAGGGCAAGCCCTTGCTGGTCATGTTCATCTGCAACCACTGCCCTTACGTCAGGCACGTCGCCCCGGAGCTGGCCCGCCTGGCGCGGGACTACATCCCCAAGGGCGTGGGCATCGTCGCCATCAACAGCAACGACACCCAGCAATACCCCAACGACAACCCCCAAAGGATGAAGGAGGAAAAAGCCGCCCGCGGCTACCCATTCCCCTACCTCTTCGACGAAACCCAGGAAGTGGCCAAGGCCTACACCGCCGCCTGCACGCCCGATTTCTTCCTCTTCGATCGCGACCACATCCTGGTCTACCGCGGCCAGCTCGACGACAGCCGGCCCACGCGCATCGCTTCAGGCGTGTACGACTCCACCCAGAACCGCCCCACCGGCAAGGACCTGCGCGACGCCCTGGACGCGGTGCTCGCCGGCCGATCGCCCAACCCCAAGCAAAAACCCTCCATGGGCTGCAACATCAAGTGGAAGCCGGACAACGCGCCGGACTACGCCTGAATCCGCTGCCCGCTTAATCCCCAATATCCGCTCCCCTCAATTCCCCACCTCTGCCTTGACGCACGCCAAGGCGGTATAATTCTTTTCCAATATCCGCCCCAGACGTGACGGGGCGGCCGCGGCCCGGAGCCGTGCAAACCCCCTTGACCCCCACACCCCCGCGCATCACGACGCATCTCGACTTCCAGATCACGCCTCAACCCGATGAGGAAACCTGCGGGCCGGCGTGCCTCCACTCGGTCTATCGTTACTACAACGATCCCATGAGCCTCCAGGAGCTCACAACACAGGTCCGCTTCCTCCCCCGCGGCGGAACCCTCGCCGTCTACCTGGCCCTGCACGCCATGAACCGCGGCTACCACGCCACCATCTACACCTGCAACCTCCGCATGTTCGACCCCACCTGGTTCGCGCCCGGCGCACCGCCCATGCGCGACCGCCTCCTCGAACAGGCCCGCGTCAAGCAGGACCCCACCCTCCGCCTGGCCACCGCGGCCTACGTCGAGTTCCTCGACCGTGGCGGCAGGCTGATGATGGAAGACCTCACCCTGGAGCTGCTCGCCCAGCACCTCCAGGAATGCCGCCCCATCATCGCCGGCCTCAACGCCACCTGGCTCTACCGCTGCATGCGCGAACGCCCCAGCGACTGGGCCGACGACGACGTCGCCGGCGTGCCCTTCGGCCACTTCGTCGTCCTCCACGGTGTGGACGCGGCCCGACGCACCATCGACGTGGCCGACCCGCACCTCCAACACCCCTACCCCGGCTCCCGGCACTACACCGCAGGCGCCGACCGCGTCATCGGCGCCATCCTCCTGGGCATCGTCACCTACGACGCCAAGCTCCTCATCCTTACCCCGCCCAACGCTTAGGGACCGCCCATGGCTGCGTCGATCCTTCTGGTCGTCGATAACCCGGCCCGATGGCCCCTCAAGGTCGAGGGGGTGGAGGTCGTCGCCGCCCAGCAGTACCTCACCGACCCCACCTACAACAACCTCCGCCACGCGCGCCTCTTCAACCTTTGCAGCTCCTACAGCTACAAAAGCGCCGGCTACTACGTCTCGCTGCTGGCTGAAGCGCGCGGCCACCGCCCCCAGCCCGACGTCATCACCATCCAGGACATGAAGTCCGCCTCCCTCGTCCGCGCCATCGCCGACGAACTGGACCGCCTCGTCCAACGCGCCCTGCGGCCGATCCGCTCCGACCAGTTCCAGCTCAGCGTCTACTTCGGCAAGACCCTGGCCAAACGCGATCAGCAACTGGGCCTGCGACTCTTCGGCCTGCTGCGCAGCCCGCTGATGCGCGCCCAGTTCGTCCGCAAGCGGCACAAGTGGCTCCTCCAGGGCGTACGGCCGATCCCCGCGGAGGAAATCCCCGAGTCCCACCACAGCGCCGTCATCGCCGCCGCCAAGGACTACTTCGCCCGCAGACAGTGGTCCAGCGGCCCCAGCCGCTCACCCCGCTACCACCTGGGCATCCTCATCGACCCGGAGGAGGAACAGCCCCCCTCCGACGGCCCAGCCATCGAAAAGTTCATGCGCGCCGCCGACCGCCTCGGCGTCAGCGCCGAGCTGATCACCCGCGACGACTTCGGCCGCGTGGGCGTGTTCGACGCCCTGTTCATCCGCACCACCACCTTCGTCAACCACTACACCTACCGCTTCGCCCGACGCGCCGCCGCCGAGGGCCTTGCCGTCATCGACGACCCCGTCTCCATCGCCCGATGCACCAACAAGGTCTACCTGGCCGAGCGCCTCGCTGAAAAAGTCCCCATCCCCCCCACCCTCCTGGTGCACAAGGGCAACGCCCAGCGCGTGCTGGACCAGATCGGCCTGCCCTGCGTCCTCAAGCAGCCCGACAGCGCCTTCTCCCGCGGCGTGATCAAGATCGAAACGCACGAGCAGTTCCACGAAAAGCTCCCCCAATTGCTAGATGAGTCCGACCTCATCGTCGCCCAGCCCTTCGTGCCCACCCAGTTCGACTGGCGCGTCGGCGTGCTGGATGGCCAGCCGCTGTACGTGTGCAAGTACTACATGGCCCGCCACCACTGGCAGATCCTCCACCGCGACCCCCTGGGCCGCATCGTCGCCGGCCGCGCCGAAACGCTGCCCGTCGAGCAGGCCCCGCACGCCGTCGTCGCCGCCGCGGTCAAGGCCGCTCGGCTCATCGGCGACGGGCTCTATGGCGTGGACCTCAAGCAGATCGGCCGACGCATCTATGTCATCGAGGTCAACGATAACCCCAGCATCGAAGCCGGCGTCGAGGACGCCGTGCTCAAGGACCAGCTCTACAACCGCATCATCCAGTCGCTCATCCACCGCGTGGATCAGATCCGCAACGCCCACACCAACGGCTTCCGCAAGCGAACCCAAAAGGAGGAAAGCGAAACGGCGTCCGCCACCTGATCCGCCCCCAGCCAGCCGCCCTCACCAGGCGGCCCCGGCCCGGCTCAGCCCAGACCCAACAGCCGCCTGATCCTTCGCTTCCAAACCCCCATGTGTCACCCCTCCGACCCTGCCGATGCCGCCCCGACCCTTGGCCTCTTTGAAGCCGTGGGCGTCGAGCTGGAATACATGATCGTCTCCCGCTCCAGCCTCGACGTGGCCCCGCTGTGCGATCAACTGCTCGCCGCCCAGGCAGGACAGATCGTCAGCGACGTGACCTTCACCGACGTGGCCTGGTCCAACGAGCTGGTGCTCCACGTCATCGAGCTCAAGACCGCTCAGCCCCTGGCCCGGCTCGACTCCGCCAGCGGCGCGTTCCACCGCCACCTGCTGCACATCAACGAGATGCTCCAGCCCATGGACGCGCAGCTCATGCCCACCGCCATGCACCCATGGATGGACCCGCACCGCCAAACACAGCTCTGGCCCCACGAAGCCGGCCCCATCTACGAAGCGTTCAACCGCATCTTCGACTGCCGCGGCCACGGCTGGGCGAACCTCCAAAGCACGCACCTGAACCTGCCCTTCAAAAACGACCAGGAGTTCGCCCGCCTCCACGCCGCCATCCGCCTGCTCCTGCCCATCCTGCCGGCCCTGGCAGCCAGCTCGCCCATCATGGACAGCCGACCCACCGGCACGCTCGACAACCGTCTGGCCGTCTACCGCACCAACTGCGCCCGCATCCCCAGCATCACCGGCCAGGTCATCCCCGAACCCGTCTTCTGCCCGCGCCAATACCAGGAGACGATCCTCCAGCCCATCTACCGCGACCTGGCCCCGCACGACCCGCAAGGCACGCTCCAGGAGGAATGGGTCAACGCCCGCGGCGCGATCGCCCGCTTCGATCGCCACACGATCGAAATCCGCCTGCTGGACGTGCAGGAGTGCCCCGCAGCCGACCTGGCCATCGCCGCCGCCATCGTGGCGGTGCTCCAATTGCTGACCAATGAAACCTGGAGCCCGCTGGCCCATCAACAAGCCGCGGACACCGCCTCCCTCGCCCGACTGCTCGATCGCACGATCCGCGACGCCGACCAGGCCCTCATCGACGATCCGGCCTACCTGCGCCTGCTGGACGTCGATCCCGCTTCAGGTCCCCTCACCGCTGGGCGGCTCTGGCAGCATCTGATCGACCAGGCAAGCCGTCATCTGCCCCACCGAATCGACTTTTGCAGCCGTGAGCTGGAGCACCTCCTGCGCCACGGCCCACTGGCGCGGCGGATCCTGGCCGCCATCGGGCCCGAGCCGTCCCTCCCCCGCCTGCGCGACACCTACCGCCGACTCTGCCAATACGCCGCAGCCAACGTCCCCTTCGAACGCTGACCCGCGCATCCCTCCGCGGAAAGGCTGAAATAGCGCCAGGCTGGATCGGGGTTAAGATATCGAACCGCGCAAGGCGTCCACGCCGATGAGCCGATGAAAAAGCAGGGCCCGCGCGAGGCCGTCGCCTCTCCGCGCGCAGCCGGCCGGGCAACTCGGGAAGCAGGCATGTTCGACGTCATGATCATCACCTACAACGAGGCGCTGAACCTGCCTCACTGCCTTCAAGCCCTGGGCTCCGCGCCCCGCCGAGTCTTCGTCATCGACAGCGGCTCCACCGACGGCACGCAGGACATCGCCCGCGCCTACGGCGCCCAGGTCGTGCACCACGACTGGGAAGGCTACGCCCGCCAGAAGAACTGGGGGCTGGAGCACCTGCCCTTTGAGTCCGACTGGGTTCTCATCCTCGACGCCGACGAGATGATCACCCCCCGCCTGCGGGAGCAATTGCTCGACATCGCCTCCAAGCCTCTGGATCAGGTCCCGGAAAACGGCTTTTTCATCAACCGGCTCACCTACTTCATGGGCCGGCCCATCCGCCACTGCGGCTACTTCCCCAACTACAACATGCGCTTCCTCAAGCGGAGCAAGGGCCGCTACGAGGACCGCGAGGTGCACGAGCACGTCATCATCGACGACCCGGTGGGCTACATCCGCGAGCCGATGCTCCACCAGGACCGCCGGGGCATGGAGCACTACGTCGCCAAGCACAACCGCTATTCGACGCTGGAGGCCCGCTCGATCTTCCGCGCCATGACGGATCGAGATCAGGCCCAGCACCAGGTCAACATCCCGCGCCAGACCCGCCACCACCGCTGGCTCAAGCTGCACATCATGCCCTACATCCCCCTGCCGGGGCTGTGGCGGTTCCTCTATATGTACGTGCTGCGGCTGGGCTTCCTCGACGGCGCTGCCGGGTTCCAGTTCTGTGCCTTCATCAGCCTTTACGACTCCCTGGTGGCGCTCAAGCTCAAGGAGCTGCGGCGCAGCCTGGCCGATCCCGAAGCCGCGACCGTGACGGGCTTAGTCCTCTCCGAAGGCCAGGACCCCGTCGTCCTCGCCCAGCAACAGCCCGCGCTGGCCTCCGTTCCCGCCAGCGAGCCGGCCCCTTTGACGCAGACCCAGCCCGAGCCCAGCCCCTGGACCTTCTGGGAAAAAGTCCGCCGCGCCGTCTGGATGATCTTCGGCAAGCCCCTGTTCCGCGCCAGCTTCCACAACTGGTACGGCTTCCGCCGATTCCTCCTGCGGCTCTTCGGCGCCAAAATCGGCCGGGACGTGACCATCCGCCCCACCGTCAACATCGAGATCCCCTGGCAACTGGAGATCCACGACAGGGCCACCGTCGGCGATTACGCCATCCTCTACTGCCTGGGCAAGATCACCATCGGCCGCCGATCCGTCATCAGCCAATACGCCCACCTCTGCGCCGGCACGCATGACTACACCGACCACCGCTTCCAGCTCATCCGCTCCCCCATCACCATCGGCCAGGATGTGTGGATCGGCGCTGACGCCTTCATCGGCCCGGGCGTTACCGTGGGATCGCTGGCGGTCGTCGGCGCACGCTCCAGCGTCTACAAAAACCTGGCCCCGGCCCAGGTGTACGTGGGCAACCCCGCCCGGCCGATCAAGGAGCGGGTCCTGCGATGAGCGCCCCCCTTCCCACGCCGACGCCGCCCCCACCCGCCACGCGCTTCGACCCGGCGCCGCCCCGCTCCATCTACCGCCCCCTGAGCCGCCGACACCGCCTCGCGGCCCTGGTCTGGCCCATCGCCTGGCTCGCGCTGGCCCGCTGGACGCCAAGCCGCCTCAACCCCTGGCGGCTCTTCCTCCTGCGATGCTTCGGCGCTGACGCCGCCCCCTCCGCCTTCGTCCATGCCGCCGCCTGCATCCGCTTCCCCTGGAACCTCACCCTCCACCCCCACGCGCACGTCTGCCCCAGCGTCATCCTCGACTGCATGGACCGCATCCAGATCGGCTCAGGCGCCCACCTGGACCGCCACGCCCACCTGTGCGCCGCCACCTTGGACTATCAGGACCCGGCCATGCCGATCCGAACCGCCCCCATCCTCATCGGCGAAGGCGCACGCATCGGCGTCGACGCCTTCATCGGTCCAGGCGTCACCGTCGGCCCCGGCGCATCCATCGAAGCACGAACCAGCCTGTTCAAAGACCTGCCGCCACAGGCTGTCGCAACCGGAGATCCGCTCCAAATCCTCAGCGGTGATTAAGCGTCGCCGGCTGCGGGCCTAGCGCAGCCGCCTCAACCTCAACAGACGGGCTTTGACCGTTGGCAGCACGCTCTAAAGCGTCGCAAAACGCCCCGCGCAGGGCTTTCATGCTGTAGCGGCTGAGCATCGCCTGCCTGGCGCGCCGCCCCATCGCGGCGCGCTCCTGCTCGCTCATCGCCACGATGGCCCGCAGCGTGCGCACCGCCCCCTCCACGTCGCCCTGGTCCACCTGCCAGCCGATGGCGTCCTGGTCCAGAATCTGCCCGATGTGCGAGGCGCGCGGGCCCAAAAGCAAAATCGGCCGCGCCACCGTCATCGCCCCATACACCTTGCACGGGTGCACGATGCCCACCATCTCATCGCCCATCGCCACCAGGTGCACGTCCGCCGCGGAAAGCGAATACTTGATCCGCTCCAGCGGCTGATAAGGCAGCGTGCGGACGTTGCCCACCCCCTCGCGGGCGATGAACGCATCGACCATCTTTTTTCCCAACCCGCCGCCGATGAACACAAACACCAGCTCCGGCACGTCCTGGAGCCGCTTGGCGGCCTCCAGCACCGTGTCCACCGGGTGCGAGAGGCTGATGTTGCCGCTGTACATCACCACGCACTTGCCCTCCAGGCCATGCTCCCGGCGGAAGGGGTTGTCCGCGTGATCGACCGGCTCCAGATGATCCTCATGCGGCCAGGGCGGCAGAATCACCAGCCGCTGACCCAGCGGCGCCTTACACTCCAGCCGCTGGCCCATGAACCGGTCCAGCGCCACCACCGCTGCGGCACGGCGCAGGATCAGCCGGTTCATGCCATCAAACACCCGCACCGCCAGCGAACCGGGCTTGGCTTTGCCCATCGCCACCATCTGGTCCGGGTTGATGTCCATCGCCCAGAACACCACCGGCACGCGGCGCAGCCAACGGATCACCACCGCGGCGATGGACGCCATCGGCGGTGAGGTGCTCACCAGCAACGCCCGCAAATCCCGCGTCCACAGGCCGCGCCATAGCGCCTGCGCCAAAAAAACCCATCCCCCCACCAGCCGCAGGGCGATCGACCCCTTCCCAAACGAGCTCAAAGGCAGTCGGCGGATCTCCACGCCGTCGCGCACCTCGCGCGCCGGGTACTTCCGCGTCGGGTCGTCATAGCCCCGCGCCGAGGCGTACACCACCACGCGCCAGCCGCGCCTGGCCATCTCCGCCGCCGCATCGTGCATGTGCTGGCCCACCGCCGCCGGGTCCGGCACGTACACCTGGCTCAGAATCAGCAACGTCTTGCGCTGCGACATGCCGATGCGCCTCACGCCCTCGCGGGGGCCTTCAACCGCGCTCTTCCGCGATGGGAACTCCCCCTCCAGCAGCCTGGCCGTAGCGGACCTCGCGCACGCGATCCTGCGCCTTGAACCACGCGATCGTCCGCCTGAGCCCCTCCTCCAGGCTCACCTGCGCCCGCCAGCCCAGCAGCGATTGGGCGCGAGACACGTCCAGGCAGCGGCGAGGCTGGCCGTCGGGCTTGGAGGCGTCCCACTCGATCCGCCCCCCGAAGCCGCTCAGCCGCGCGATAAGCTGTGCCAGATCGCGGATGGTGATCTCCGAGCCCGTGCCCAGGTTGATCGGGATCGGCTCCTCCATCTTCTCCGCCGCCGCCAGCAGGCCCTCCGCCGCGTCGTCCACATACAGAAACTCGCGCGACGCCGAGCCCGTGCCCCAGCAGGTGATCCGGTCCTGCCCCTGCCGCACCGCCTCGACGCACTTGCGGATCAGCGCCGGGATCACGTGCGAGGTGTGCAGGTCGAAGTTGTCCTCCGGGCCGTAGAGGTTCACCGGCACCACCACCGCGCTGGGCAGGCCGTACTCCCGCCGGTACGCATCGAGCATGACGAACAAGGCCTTTTTGGCCACGCCATAGGGCGCGTTGGTCTCTTCCGGGTAGCCGTTCCAGATGTCCTCCTCACGGAACGGGACGGGGGCGAACTTGGGGTAGGCGCACACGGTGCCGACCTGGACGAACTTGCGGATGCCCCGCCGCCTGCCTTGCTCGATCAGGTGCAGGCCCATCGCCGCGTTGGCGTAAAAGAACCGCCCGGGGTGGTCGCGGTTGGCGCCGATGCCCCCGACCTCCGCGGCCAGGTGGATCACCACGTCGGGCCGCAGCGCATCATACATGCGGGCCACGTCAGCCTCGCGCGTCAGGTCATACTCCGCCCGGCGGGGCACGTCGATCCGCCCGCAGCCGCGCTCGCGCAGCTTCCGGCACACCGCCTGGCCCAGAAAACCAGCCCCCCCGGTCACCGTGACGCGCAGGTTGGGCCAATCCAGCATGCTCACCCCCTTAAGGGTCGCCCCGCCGCAGCAGGCGATCCCCACTCCTTTCATCGCGCATTTTGGCTATTGATCGTGCCCCACGTACGCGGGCAGCTTGTGCCCCGCGTCGAGCAGCGTCTTCTCCCTCGCCGCCAGCTCCACGTCGTGATCGACCATCATCCCGATCAGCTCATCGAAGCTCACGCGCGGCTGCCAGCCCAGCACCCGGCGGGCCTTGCTCGGATCGCCCAGCAGCAGGTCCACCTCCGCCGGCCGCAGGTAACGCGGGTCGTGCGCCACAAAATCATGCCAGTCCAGCCCCACGTGCGCAAAAGCCTTCTCGCAGAACTCCCGCACGCTGTGCGTCCGGCCCGTGGCGATGACGTAATCGTCCCCCCGCTCCTGCTGGAGCATCAGCCACATGGCCTCCACGTAATCGCCCGCGTAGCCCCAGTCGCGCTTGGCGTCCAGGTTGCCCAGGTAAAGCTTGTCCTGGAGCCCCAGCTTGATCCGCCCCACCGCACGCGTGATCTTGCGCGTGACGAACGTCTCGCCGCGGCGCGGGCTCTCGTGGTTGAACAGGATCCCGCACGAGGCGTGCAGCCCGTAGCTCTCGCGGTAATTCACCGTGATCCAGTGCGCGTACACCTTCGCCACGCCGTAGGGCGATCGCGGGTAGAACGGCGTGGTCTCCTTCTGCGGCGTCTCGACCACCTTGCCGAACATCTCGCTGCTGGAGGCCTGGTAGAAGCGCACCGGCTTGCCCGCGCGGTCCTGGTACTCCCGCACCGCCTCCAGCAGCCGCAGCGTGCCCACCGCGGTGGCGTCCGCGGTGTACAGCGGCAGGTCGAAGCTCACGCGGACATGGCTCTGGGCGCCCAGGTTGTACACCTCGTCCGGCTGGGCGATCTCCAAAATCCGCTGAAGGCTGTTGGCGTCGGACAGGTCGCCGTAGTGCAGCCTCATCCGCACCTCCGGGTTGTGCGGGTCGCGGTAGATGTGGTCGATGCGGTCGGTGTTGAAGCTGCTGGAGCGTCGGATGACGCCGTGGACCTCATAGCCCTTGCCCAGCAGGAACTCCGTCAGGAAGCTGCCGTCCTGCCCGGTAATTCCTGTGATCAAGGCGGTCTTGCCGTGGTTCATATCGCACCGGGATATGGGGGGTCAGTGGCGAGGGCCGATGCCGGCACGACGCCGGCCCGCGCCGCAGCGCAGCCGTCGAGCTACGAGAGGCGACCCTGCCATGCCCTGCCGTGCCCCGCCCTGCCAAGCCGCGCCTTGCTGAGCCGCGAATGCCTCCCGCAGCTGGCAGGCTACGAGAGGCGACCTTGCCCTGCCTTGCCACGCCATGCCCTGCCGAGCCTAGCCGCGCCTGGCCGTGCCTAGCCTGGAGTAATGACCTCAAACCTTCCGTAACGTGGCCGATAATCGCCAATGCCTACGAACAGGCCTGCCGTCTCTACCGCCGACCTCACGTCGGATTCACTTACCACGGCGTCAAGATACGACAACTCAAATTCCAGCGACCAGTTACGGAAAATAGGCCTTGTGCGCATTATCCTGGACCGCTGGACACTCACGGCTCGCGTGTCGCGGAAACATCCCGATTCCCACATCTCATCGGGATCGCGCGGGCCATCGTAGATTAAGGGCCAATTGCCTTCGCAGAACAGCCCAGCCTTGAAGGCGGGACCCATCTTACTCTTTTTGG
>DASVCG010000221.1:0-3531 GCA_036381755.1 Phycisphaeraceae bacterium
TTGGCGATCGACGGCGTGCTGGAGCTGCTCATCAACGTCGCCTCGGGCATCGTCGTCTACGAAAAGACCATCGCGGCGAACCTGGCCGCGGAATTGCCCTTCATGGCCACGGAGAACCTGCTGATGGCCGCGGTGCAGCGCGGGGCCGATCGGCAGGAAGCGCACGAGGTCATCCGCAGGCACAGCCAGGCCGCTGCCATGCGCGTCAAGAGCGAGGGCCAGCCCAACGACCTGCTCGACCGCCTGCGGGCTGAGCCGATGTTCGCGGGCATCGACTTCCAGGCGGTGCTCGATCCTTCGCAGTTCATCGGCCGTGCCGCCCAGCAGGTCGACGCCTTCATCGAGCAGGTCGTCGAGCCGATCCGCCAACGCTACCGCGACGCTCTGACGTATCAGCCGCAGGTGAAGGTGTAGGAATTAGAGGGTAGGGGGCAGACGGTAGGGGGTAGGCGCGGAAGCGATGGCCTCTGATCCCTGTCTTTCAAATGGATTTCTCCTTCGCGTGCTTGTGGCACGGAGAGGTGCTGGCGTGACGGATTCGGATATGCCGATGGCGGGGTTGTCCGCAACGGCAGAGGGGACCGCGATCCAGCTCAAGGTGGTGCCCGGCGCGAGTCGGACACGGCTGGCGGGCTGGCTGGGGGATCGGCTCAAGGTGCAGATCGCCCAGCCGCCGGAGGCAGGCAAGGCCAACCGGGCGGTGTGCGAGCTTCTGGCCAAGCAGTTGGGCGTAGCCCGTGCGGATGTGACCCTCATCGCGGGCGCGACCCAGCCTCTCAAAACCGTTGTCATCGCGGGCCTGAGCCCTCAGCAGGTCGCTCAGCGGCTCAAGGGCAAGTAACGGGTGATTTTTCTGACCCGTGCCCCAGCCGCGCCTCCGTTGGGGGCGGGCTAAATGGGATTCCCTCACCTGCCCCCTCACCCCCGAGGGGGAGAGGGCTTGATTGATGTACCCTCTGCCTTTTGATGCAGCCCCGGCTTGGATTGGCGACTCTGACTTCTTCTGATTCCTACCCTCTACCGCCTGCCCGCTACCCTCTATCTTCTAGCCGGCCTTGACGACCACCAGCGTGGTGTCGTCGATGCTGCGGTGGATGCCGGCGAACTTGCGCATGGACCAGAGGATGTGGTTGAGGATGTCCGCTGCGGATCGGTCAGCGGCTTCACGCAGGGCCTGCTCGATGCGTGGTCGGCCGAAGCGCTGGCGGTCGGGGTTGAAGGCGTCCACCAGGCCGTCGGTGTAGAGCAGCACCACGTCGCCGCTTTGCAGGTCCCACAGGGCCTTTTGGTAGGTCTGGTGCGGGTCGACGCCCACGATCATGCCGCCCACGCCCAGCGGGTGGATCTGCCCGTGGCGCAGCAGCATGGCGGGCTCGTGGCCGGCGTTGCAGTAGGTCAGGCGGCGCGACCGCGGGTCCAGCACGCCGTACCAGAGCGTGGCGAACTCGTTGTCCAGCGTGTCGCGGCACAGCGCCGCGTTGACGCGGGCGATGATCTCGTCCAGGTCGTACACGTCCTGCGCGAAAGCGCGCAGGCTGGCGCGGACGCTGGCCATCAGCAGGCTCGCGGCCATGCCTTTGCCCACCACGTCGCCCACCGCGATGCCCAGGTGGCCGTCCAGGTCGATGAAGTCGTAGAAGTCGCCGCCCAGCTCCAGGCTCGGCACGTAGCGCGCAGCGATGTCAAACGGCGGCAGGTGCGGCATCGCGCCCGGGAGCATCCGCCGCTGCACGTCCGCGGCCAGGCGGATCTGGCGGATGATCCGCTGATTCTCCAGCCGCGCCTGATCGAGCCGGGCGTTCTCGATCGCGGTGGCCAGCAGGTGCGACATGGCCCGGATCAGGTTGATCTCGGACCGCATAAAGCGGCGCAGCTCGCCCGTGAACAATTGAAGCGTGCCGATGGGCCGGCCCTGGTAGACCATGCCCACGCACAGCATCGAGACCAGCCCTTCGCGCTGGGCGTTGTCCGGGAACAGCACGCGCGGGTCGGTGTGCATGTCCTCGACGTAGATCACCTTGCCCGCCAGCGCTTCGCGGAACACCTCGCTTTGCTCCAGGCGGATGGCGCCCTTGTTGAGGAATTCCTGCGAGAGGTTGAACGTGGCGCGGGGGATCAGCTCGTTGCCCGCGTCCTCATCCAGCAGGCGGATGCTCACCGCCTTGACGCGCATGACCTCCGCCACGGAGCGCGCCGCGGCGTCGAGCACCTGCTGCACGTTCCGGTGTGCTGACAGCAGTGTGCTGATCTTGTAGAGCGCTGAAAGCTCCTCGACGCGCTGACGCGCGTTGTATTCCTCATAGCACAGCCGCGCGATGGCGTTGGCCAGCAGATAGAGAAACTGGATACTCGCGGCCCGGTTGGGGGCGAAGCAGGCCCGCGCCGCTTCCAGCAGCTCCTGGGTGTGGTCGGGGGGCAGGCCCAGGCGCTTGGCTGTCTCGAGGAAGCATGCCTGGTCCGGGTGAGCCTGGCCGTCGGGCGAGGAGGGCTCAAGCGTGATGAAGCCAAGCTGCTTGCCCTCCACGAGGATGGGCGCGGTGAACCGTCCGCCAGCGGCCTCCTCGCCGGTGATCAGGTGCTCCAGCCAGCGGTCCGACTGGGCGCGGTGGGCTGTGTCGGTGGGCGCGGTGATCTGACGGCCGTCAGCATCGCGGATGGTCGTCGCCAGCCGCGTCAGCGCGTTGAAGCTGTCCTGCATCTCCTGGAGCGTGGCCAGGTCCAGGAAATCGGTCAGCGACAGCTTGGGCGCGGAGCCAGCGGCCTCCACCGCCAAGGCAGAGCCTGCGCCGCTGTCAGGTTCCGGCGGCGGTGAGTCGAGCATGGGTTCGGTTGCACTCACAGCAGGCTTATTTCCCGTCAGCCTCAGGAGGGGAGGACGGCTGCTGCGCCGGTTGGGCGGCGTCTTCCGAAGAAGCGCCCTGGTCGCCCGGCGACTCTTCCAGCCAGATCCGCCTCAGCAGCGGCAACAGCGGATCGCGGGGCGATCGCGCCTGGGCGGTGGCCAGCCCGTACCGCACCAGCGGCCGTGAGCCGGCTTGATAACCCACGTAAGCCAGCATCAGGGCCGGATCGGCCGGCGAATCCATCGTGCCGCTCATCATCCGCTGAAGCTCGCCCTGGATCCACTGCATGCGCGAGGCCGACGGCAGCAGGTGCGCCTCGTACCGCGCCGCGATCAGTTCCGGGTGCTCCTCAAAAAGCCGACGCAGATTAAACGCCGCAGAGCGAACCATCCCCGCGCCAAGCTGCGCGTGGATCAAGCCCACCTGCGCCAGCGGCCTGTCGGGCTGCTCCAGGATGGCCCGGCGGTAGAACTGCTCCGCGGCCAGGTAGTTGCTGGCGGCCAGCTCGCTCTCAGCCTGCCGCATCAGCTCGTTGAACCGCGTGTCGCTGGCGCCGGCAAGGGTCTGCATGGGAGGCAGATCGTAATCCAGGCGGCTCATCAGGTCTTCCAGGGCGGTATTGACCTGATCCTGACCCGCAGGAGGCTGGGGGCCGACTCCGGGGGCGGCCCCAGGCGCCGCTTGCGAA
>DASVCG010000222.1:0-3239 GCA_036381755.1 Phycisphaeraceae bacterium
AAAGATCCAGCGTTGGAGGCGGAACCCCGCGTTCAGGATGCCGGCGACGCCGCGCCGCCCGGACCACGCATCAACATCATCGTCGCGATGTCGGAGAACCGGGTCATCGGCGTCAAGGGGAAGCTGCCCTGGCACCTGCCCGCTGACCTTCAGCGGTTCAAGACCCTCACGACCGGCCGAACGCTCATCATGGGCCGGCGGACGTTCGACTCCATCGGCAAGCCCCTGCCGAAGCGCCGCTCCATCGTCATCACACGCAACCCCCAATGGTCCCACCAGGGCGTGGACAAGGCCCACAGCCTGGGCGAAGCCCTCGACCAAGCGACTACGGAGCCGGAGCTGTTCATCATCGGCGGCGAGCAGATCTACCGCCTGGCCCTGCCCTGGGCGCAGCGGCTCTACCTGACGCTGGTGCACACGCAGGTGCAAGGCGATGCGCTGTTCCCCACGTTCCCGCTGGAGGCCTGGCAGCTCGTCAGCCGTGAGCACCACCCCGCGGACGACCGGCACGCTCACGCGATGACGTTCCTGCATTACGAGCGACGCCAGCCGCTTCGCGTGCCCGTGACGGTCTGACCTGCCAACCGCTGCTGCACGTCCGGCAAAAATCTCTGCGGACAAGCCTAACGACTTGTTGCGCGCGGTTCAGGTAAGCCGCTGAAAGCCGCTGTGGGCCACCGGCCCGCGCAGGTGACGGGCGACATCGCCCTGATCCAAAGCCGCCCGCAGCTCGCCAAAACTTTCATCCAGCGCCGCTAGATACCGGTCAATGACCGCGGAATCGTGGGCCGCGGTGGCGTAATAGGCGGCGTTGGCGAGGAACCCGCGGTCGAGCATGAGCTGGGTCAGCAGCGTGACCAGCGATCGGCTGGCCTGGGCGCTGCCCAGCTCGAAGCTCATATGCATCAGCGCCGGCCGGCCCGCGACCTTCGCCGGCAAGCCGTGACGCTCAATCAACCGCTGCCAGCCTTCGCGCACCTGCTCGCCGGCACGCGCCAACCGCTGGGGCAGGTCCAGGGCCTGCATCCGCTCCAGCGTGGCCAGCGCCGCGGTCGGCCCGATCGACTCGGTCCAGTAGGTGCTGGAGATGAAGCTCTCCTGCGCCGCGTCCATGGGGAACGGCCGGCCCACGATCGCCGCCATCGGGTAGCCGTTGGACATCGACTTGGCGAACACCGCTACGTCCGGCGACACGCCAAACTTCAGATGCACCCCGCCCAGATGGTGCCGCCAGCCCGAAGTGATCTCATCGAAGATCAGCACCGCGCCATGCTCATCAGCCAGGGCGCGCACCTGCTCCAAAAAGCCTGCGGGCGGATCGTCGTAGCGCATCGGCTCCATGACGATGGCGGCAACCTCCTTGCCCCGCCGCTCCAGCAGGCTGCGCAATTCATCAACCTCGCCGTAACGGAACGGCAACGCGGTGCCCGTGAGCCCTCGCGGCACGCCCTTGGGCGCCAGGCCCGGCAGCAGATGCCCGTCCAACGCCCGGTCCTCAGCCAGGTTCGCTGACAGATACCAGTCATGCCAGCCGTGATAGCCGCAAAAGAGGACGACGTCCCGCCCCGTGGCGGCGCGGGCGATCCGCACCGCCACCGCCATCGCCTCCCCCCCGCTGCGGGCGTAGCGCACCCGCTCCGCCCAGGGATGCAGCGCGATCAGCCGCTGCGCCAGCGTCAACTCTGCTGGGTCGTTGAGCGTACACATCGTGCCCCGGTCGATGCACGCCTTGACCGCGGCGTCCACCGCATCATCAGCAAAGCCCAGCAGGCACGCGCCGATGCCGTTGATGGTCATGTCGATGAACTCGCGGCCTTCCAGATCCCATACCCGGCAACCCTTGGCCCGCTGGAAGTAGCACGGCCAGCCGCTGGGCAAAAACATCTCCGGCCGCTTGCTCAATAACTGCGTGCCCCCCGGAATCAGCGCCTTGGCCTGCTCATACAGCAACCACCCCACGGACCCGGACGCAGCAGCGACACGCTCTTGGGATGCCGTCATGGTTTGAAGCCGATCTGCTAAAAAGTTGGATAATAAACAGTTGAAAAGAATATTAGACGCATTAAAACCGCATAAACTTTGCAGACATCACCAAAAAAGTATAATTTTCTCGCATGGCCCGTCAATCCCTTCACACACGCGCCCAGAGGCTGGCTCAGCAATTGCATCAGGAGATGCTCAGCCGGTCGTTGCGCGAGGATGATCTGCTGATGACCGAGGCCCAGGTGGCGCAGCGCTACGGCGTGTCGCGCGGGATCGTGCGGGAGGCCGTCAGCCGCCTGCGGGATCGCGATTTCCGCCGTCCAGCCATGGTCGCGGTCCTTCCAATCGTTCAAGGTTCCATCAATCGCAGCAGCGACGTGCATAGCGATGGGATTCTCGCCGCTGCTGGGCAGCCAGCCCCTGCCCCGGCTCGGAAAGAAATAGGCGGTTTTCCTGGCGTGCGGCGTGGCGTACAGCTCCCAGTAATAAAGTTTACCCTGCGGCTTGAGGAACACCTCCACCACATCGCCCGTCCGAAAATGAGGCGCCTGGTCCTCATCGCTCTCAGCGACCACGTCCGAATCCAACACCGTCGCAGCCACATAGAGAAACTGATCGTCCCACGCCAACTGAACCCGCCCGCCTTCCAGAACGGCCGAGTTCGGCGGCGTGGGCCCAAGCTCATAAACAGGCGCCTCGCTCCAAACCGGATCGTCCAGACGGCCGTCCAGCACGACAGGCTGCTGCGCCCGCGCAGCCGTCATGACCGCGGGGTCGGCTTCAGCCTCCTCCTGCTCCGGCGATGATGCGCTGAGCGTCGCTGACAGCACCGCGATGCTCGCTGCGCCAATCATCAGCCCAGCCATTCGACAGCACGCGCCTCTTTTTGAATCCCGCCCCATGTAACGCCTCCCCATCAGTTGATCTCAAGACATGCACAATGGCCGCTACGGCCTGCCTGCGTGCGACATGATCCATCGCGGCCCATCATACGCCAAAGCCGGCATCGTTGATCGTTCATCGCATCGCGCGCGATGGTGATGAATACGTCAAGCAGGTAGCGTCTCGGTGCTGTGAGGGGCTTCGATGCGAACGCGAGATTTTCTCCATCCTGCCCGGCTGCTTCATCACGACCGCTTAGGCGTGGGAAAACGCCAGCCGACTCATGCGATGCTTCAGCCTCGGACGGTCGCTGCCGATGATGGTTCTCGCTGTGGGAGGGGAGCTGAATCGGCGTAGCCCGGTTCAGCGTTGTA
>DASVCG010000223.1:0-3458 GCA_036381755.1 Phycisphaeraceae bacterium
AGCGCCACGCGCTGCCGCTGGCCGCCAGAGAGTTGAGCGGGGTAGCGATCAGCCAGGCCTTCAAGCTCCACCAGGCGGAGCAACTGATGAACCTTCTCGCGGATCTCCCGCCTGCTGGGGCGGTCGCGCCAGGGGCGGACCTTCAAGCCGAACGCCACGTTGTCGAACACCGTCATGTGCCGAAACAAGGCATAGTGCTGAAAGACGAAGCCGACGCGGCGGTGTCGGACGTGCGTATCGGCGACGTCCTGGCCGTGGAAAAGAATCGCGCCGCTGTCAGGGTCCGCCTGTTCGAGGCCCGCGATGATGCGCAGCAGCGTCGTCTTGCCCGAACCCGACGGCCCGAGCAGCGCTGTGAGCGTTCCGCTGGGCACGGTCAGGCTGGCATCATCCAGCGCCTTGAAGCTGCCAAAAGACTTGGAAACCCGATCGACCTGAATGCTCATGAGCTAATCTCCTCAGCACGTGCGCGGGCAGCGCTGGTGATCGCAGTATGGTGACGCCACTCAACAATCGATTTCAGCAGGAGGGTGACCAGCGCCAGCAAGGCCAGGAGCGACGCGACGGAAAACGCAGCGACGAAGTTGTATTCGTTATAAAGGATTTCGACATGCAGGGGCACAGTGTTGGTCTTGCCGCGGATGTGCCCGCTGACGACCGACACCGCGCCGAACTCACCCATAGCCCGGGCGTTGCAGAGGATCACGCCGTACAGCAGCGCCCACTTCACATTCGGAATCGTGACGCGGAAAAACGCCTGCCAGCCGCTGGCGCCGAGGGTGAGCGCAGCCTGCTCTTCGTCGGCTCCCTGCTCCTGCATGAGTGGGATCAGCTCACGGGCGACGAAAGGAACGGTGACGAAGATCGTAGCGAGCACGATGCCGGGCGCAGCAAAGATGATCTGGATGTCATGCTCGGCCAGCCAAGGCCCGAACCAGCCGTGCGCGCCGTACATCAGGATATAAATCAGCCCAGCGATCACCGGCGAGACGGCGAAGGGCAGGTCGATGAGCGTGGTGAGCACCGACTTGCCGATGAACTCAAACCGGGCGATCGCCCAAGACGCAGCCAGACCGAACACGAGGTTGAGCGGCACAGCGATGGCGGCCACGAGGAGCGTGAGCTTGATGGCGTGCAGCGCCGCTGGATCGCGGAAGCTCTCCAGGTAGGCCCCGACGCCCCGGCGAAGTGCCTCGTAGAACACCGCTACTAACGGCAGAAAGAGGAATAGCGCCAGAAACGTGAACGAGAGGGCGATGATCGCCCACCGCACCAGCCACGGCTCGCGCACTGCCGGGTGGGCATGGGCGTAGCCCCCGACGCTGGATGTCAATGCGATGCCGCCAGCCACGATCAGGCTCCTTTGCGATGCCGCGTGGACCACCACTGCAGCAGGTTGATCACAAGCAGGATGACAAACGAGATTACGAGCATCGACGCGCCCAGCGCGGTGGCGCCGGCGTAGTCGTAGTTCTCCAGCTTGGCGACGATCAGCAGCGAAAGGATCTCGGTCTTCATGGGCATGTTCCCGCTGATGAACACCACCGAGCCGTATTCGCCGATCGCTCGCGCGAACGCCAGCGAAAAACCCGTCAACAACGCCGGCAGCACAGTCGGCAGGATCACCCGCCGGATGGTCTGCCGCCGGCCGGCGCCAAGGCACGCAGCAGCTTCCTCATACTCGGTGTTGAGGTCCTCCAGCGCCGGTTGCAGCGTGCGCACCACAAAAGGCAGGCCGATGAATGTCAGCGCGATCGCAACGCCCAGGGGCGAGTAGGCCGCCTTGATCCCCCACGATTCCAGGTATGAACCCACCCAGCCGTTTCTTGAATAGATCGACGCCAGCGCGATGCCCGATACAGCCGTGGGCATCGCGAAAGGCAGATCAACCATCGCATCGACAACCCGCTTACCGGGGAAAGCGTAACGCACCAGCGCCCACGCCACGATCGAGCCAAAGAACAAGTTGATGATCGCAGCGATAAACGAAGCACCAAATGTCAGCCTGTATGACGCGAGCACACGCGGCGAGGTGATGATCTGCCACAGCTCGCCGAGGCCAAGCGCGCCAGCACGAACGAACATCGCGCTAAGTGGGATGAGCACGATGAGGCTCAGGTAGAAGACCGTGAACCCCAGGGTCAGCCCGAAACCGGGAATAATGCTGGGTTGTTTGAAGCGGAATTTCACCATCGTATGCTGCTGCGTGGCAAGGCTGCGGCTCCCCTCTCGGAAACCCGCAGCGGATAAAGAGCGACGGAAACTACCGGCCCGGCGTGTAGATCTGCATGAAGACGCCGCCTTCGCTGAAGTGGATCTCCTGCGCGTTCTGCCAGCCGCCGAACACCTCATCCACCGTGACCAGCTCGAGCTTGGGGAAGCGTTTGAGATCCTCCGAGTCAGCGTACTCAGGGAGAACGGGACGGTAATAATGCTTGGCTGCGAGCTTCTGGCCGATCGGCGAATAGAGATACGTCAGATAAGCCCGGGCGACCTCTTCAACACCGTGTTTCCTCGCGTTGGCGTCGACCACAGCCACCGGCGGCTCAGCGAGGATGCTCAGGCTGGGCACAACGATGTCGACTTGATCCGGCCCAAGCTCTTCAATCGCCAAAAACGCCTCGTTTTCCCAGGCCAGCAGCACGTCGCCGATCCCATTGCGAACGAAGGTGTTCGTCGCGCCGCGGGCGCCCGAATCAAGCACCGGCACCTGTTTGTAAAGCTGGGTGACGAACGCCCGCGCCTTGGCCTGAGCATCCTTGACTTGCTCTGCGTACTGCGGGTCGTTCAGCTTCGCCAGGTCGCCCAGCTCCTTTTTGAGCATGTACGCCCATGCCGCCAGGTAGTTCCACCGCGCCCCGCCGGAGGTGATCGGATTGGGCGTGATGACTTCAATGCCAGGACGAACCAGGTCGTCCCAATCCTTGATCTTTTTGGGATTGCCCTTGCGGACCAGGAACACGATCGTCGACGTGTAAGGCGATGAGTTGTGCGGCAGGCGTGACTGCCAGTCTGCCGGCAAGTAGCCCGTCTTCTGAGCAATCGCGTCGATATCGTACGCCAGGGCCAGGGTGACGACGTCAGCCTCCAGCCCGTCGATCACCGCGCGGGCCTGCTTGCCCGCACCGCCATGCGATTGACGGACGGTCACGGTCTGTCCGGTTTTCTCCTTCCAATACTGAGCGAAGGCGGCGTTGTACGCTTTGTAGAACTCGCGCGTCGGGTCATAGGAAACATTAAGCAGCTCGATCGACTGCTGAGCGCGGGCGGAAACCGCAGCGACGAGCAAAGCCGTTACAGCGATGAGCAGTGAAACGATCCAGGTCTTCATGGTGTATTTCTTTGCATTCCTTGTTGGTGTTCGCGGTGATTGCGGAGCAATGCTGCCATTAGGGCAAGACGCCACGCCTTAAAACGCTAATTGCCACTGAGCACGCAGGGCGACTTGATCCTCATCG
>DASVCG010000224.1:0-4473 GCA_036381755.1 Phycisphaeraceae bacterium
GGATGCCCCCCGCCACCAGCACCAGCTTCGTGAGGCTGCCCCCCGCGTTCCAGCGCGGCGTGCCCACCGCCAGCAGCATCGGGTAGATCGTGCTCGAGAGCAGCCGCGGCCACAGCCCGATGGTCAGCAGCGGCAGCATCCACGCCGCCCCGTGGAACTCTTCCGGGTACAAGAGCACGATGATCTGATCCCCCGCCACCGTTAGCGCCGCCAACCCCGCAGCCAGCCACAGCAGCATCGGCCCGCGATGTCGCAGCACAATAGTGCGCAGCTCCCCCGGCGGCAGGTGATTGCGGTTGGACACCGCCGGCAGCGTCACACGGTTGTTCACCTTCGTCACCAGGCTGCGCGCCGCCTCGGCGATCCCATACGCCACCGAGAACACCCCCAGCCACTCCAGCCCGATGCACTTGCCCAGGATCAGCCGGTCGGTGTAGCCGCTCAGAAACGTCAGCGCAGTGGCGATGAAAACCCAGCTCCCGAAGCGCAGCAGCTCGCGGACCGCATCGGCGTCCCACCCCAGCCGCGGCCGCCACTGCCGGATCGCCACGTGGCTCAGCACCGTCCGCGCCGATACGCCAATGATCCCCCCGATCACCAGCGCCCAGACGCTGCGCCACACCAGCGCGATCGCGATCATCGCCGCGGTGGAGACCGTGATCTGCACCACCTCCAGCAGCGTGACCTTGCCCAGCTCCAGTCGGCGGTTGAGGACGAAGATGCCCGTGGAGGCCAGGGCCGCGATCGGCGCCGTCAGGCTCGCCGCGGGCAGCAGCCACATCAGCGAGGGCATGCCCGAGCCCGGCTCGTCGTACACCATCGCCATCGGCAGCGCGATGAGGCAACTGACCACCCACAGCACCAGCCCGCGCACCACCTGGATCGTCCAGGCGGTGTTGAGGAACTGCGGGTCCAGCCCGCGCTTGCTTTGGATGATGTTGGGCGCCAGGCCCAGGTCGGAGAACATCTCCAGCCCGCGCTTGGCGATGTTCACGTAGGTCATCACGCCGAAGGCCGCCCGGCCCAGGAGCCACGCCAGCACAACGTTGCCCACCAGCCGCAGCGCCTGGCCGACGACCTCGCCCAGCGTCGTCCACACCGCGCCGCGCAGCGCCAGGCGGCGCAGCCCGCCCGACGACGCCTCCGCCGCTGCGCCCGACGACGAGGCGATCGACTCCGCTTCAACCATGCGAGAAGGCAGGTCCGTCATGATCCAGTCAGCGGCACAGCACGACCGCCGGCTTCTCTATTGCACCGCCCCCGCTGCCTGGGCCGTTTCCAGGAATGCGGGCTTGTCAGGCCGCTGGCCCGTCACCCACCGGTAGACCTGAATACACTTTTCCGCCTTGCGCTGCCAGGTGTATTCGCTCAGCACAAATCGGCGGGCCGCCTGGCCCAATTCGCGGACGCGCTCGGGCTGCTGCACCAGCGATTCCATTTGGCGCGTCAGATCGTGCACGATCTGCTGAGGCGAGCCCAGGGGCACCTTCACGCCGCGGTCGGCCTCGATCAGCCCGCCCGGCCCGCCGTAGTCCACCACCACGCACGCCAGCCCGCACGCCATCGCCTCCACCACCACGCCCGCGCCCAATTCGCGGATCGACGGGAACGCCAGCACGTCCGCCTCGCGCATCATGCGGCCCACCTCCGCCTGACTGCGCGAGCCGGTCCGTTCCACGCAACCTTCGAGCCCGTGCTGATGAATTAACCGCTCCAGCTCCGACCGCTGCGGCCCATCGCCCACGATCCGCAGCCGCTGACGACGCAACAAATCGCTGGCGGCGAACGCTTCGATCACCAGGTCGGCGCACTTGTAAGGCACCAGCCGGCCGACAAAGAGAAACTGCATCGGCTGCTGCGGCAAGGGCCGATCGTCCGCGCCCGCGAACAATGCCGGGTCCACGCCCACCTCGGGGAAATCGATCACGCGGGCCTCGTTGCCCGAAGGGATGTCCCGGATGGTGTGCTCGAAGCCGGCCAGGATCGCAGCAGATCGGCGGAAGGTGGCCCGGTAGTAAGGCAGCCAGCGGTGCGCGCCGCGGACGTAGCTGAACCACTCGCGCTCGGCACGCCTGCGGTCCTGGAACGTCGCGGGCCAGGCGAGCCCCCCGTTGAGCGGGCCCAGCACGAACGGCACGGGGCTCCAGCACGCCAGCGGGCTGGGCGTGGTGGGCGACATCGGCGTGACGCGGTGCACCACGTCGAACCGCCCCGCCTTCAGCTCCGGCCCCAGCCGCTTCCAGACCTCGCGCTCAAAGGCGAGGTAGGCCGGGTACGCCAGGGCTGCGCCGGTCGTCCAGCCCAGCGTGTTGCCCCGGCGCAGCCGCTTGCCCAGCCGCGCCATCGGCCGGGCGATGTACTCGTTGTCCACGTAGATCACCTGCGCCCCGCCCATGCCGGCACGCTCGATCGCCTCGCGGTTGCGCACGTGCGTGACCAGCACCGTCTCCGCCTGCTCCGCCAGCGCTCGGCAAGCCTTGTAGCCCACCACCGGGAGCGAAGGCTTGTCCGGGTGGCACTTTTCAGCCAGTAGCAGCACACGCATTCGTGATGTATCCCGCGGCGTTCCGGCCGCGCCCCACCTCACCAAGACAACCGCCGTCTGCCGGGGTGTGGCCGGCAGACGGCGGGTTGCGAGCACAAACCTTGACGCCCTCAGCGGGGCCGTTCACGCATCAATCAAACGAGGGCACCAGCGAAAACCCGCTCCTGATGTAGTCCACCACGGCCTTGGCGGTGTAGCCATCACGCCAGTTGCCGCGACGCTGCTGGCGGGCCTGCGTCAAAAACGCCTCCCAATTGGCCTGGCCGCCCTGGCTGGCCGCGTAGCGATCGACATTGCGATCCGCGTCGACCAACTGGCTCGCCTTCGGCTCGATGAGGTTGCCCGAATTGGTGACGTTGCTGAAGCGCGACCCCGTGACCCGCCAGGGGTTGCCGTCGTTGTTGACGCGCCACTGGTAGACCACGTTGTTCCTGACCGCGATGTTCCGCTGCGGGCGGTCGCCGTCCAGCTCCAGCGCCGCGTGCGGGGCCGGGTAGTCCTTGTAGATGAAGTAGTTCCGCTCGATCACCCCGCCGTCCGCGCTGGTGATGTGGACGCCGAAGGCCTGCGGCTGGCCGTTGAGCGTCCGGCCCAGCTCGGTGAACACGTTGCGGCGGAAGGTCAGGTTCTTCGTCGCGTAGTCGGCGTACCGGCCCGAGCGGCCCACGGTGATCCCGTTGGCGTCGCCCAGGAACAGGTTGTCCTCCACCAGCACGTTGACCATCCCGCCGGTCCGGTCGGAGCTGATCTTGAGCCCGAAGCTCGAGCCCCGCGCCAGCACGTTGCCCCGGATCACCACGTCCCGGCACTCCTTCAGGTAGATGTTGTGGTTGAACATCGTCGGCTCAGCCGAGGAGACCGACTCGCTCCAGCCGTTGTGGTCAAACAAGCACTCCTCGATGAGCAGGCCCTCTACGTCCTTGATGAACGCACCCTGGGAGTGGGCGCTGCCGGTGGAGCGGGCGTCGGCAATGACGCACCGGCGGATCGAGAGGTCCCGCGTCACGTCGCTGTCGGACACCGGCTGGAATTCCAGGTTGTCCTTGGCGTTGGCGAAGTAGCAGTCCTCCAGGAGGATGTTCTGGAACCCGCCGCGGAACTGCATGCAGGAGGAAGCGCCCCGGCCGTCGATGGCCACGCCGATGACCCAGAGGTTGGCGACGTTGCCCTTCTTGCGCAGGGGAACCGCGTCGCCGGCGCGGACCAGCGGGCGCGGGCCCGAGCCGTAGGTGCTGATGACCATGGGGGCGTCCTGCGACCGGCCGGACTTGGTCCACTGGGGGAACCCGCCGTCGAAGGTGTCGCCGCGCTTGAGCAGCATCCAGTCGGGGCTGCCGCTGCGGAGCAGCGAGTAGGCCTTGGCCAGGGTCCTGACGGGCCGGTTCTCGGTGAGGCCGTCGTTGTCGTCATCGCCCTGGGAGCTGCTGACGTAGATGACCCGGGTGTCGCTGGACTTGCTCAGGGGCGTCCAGCCGATGGACGGGTTCGAGCCGCCGTCGCCGGGGTCGCTCGGATCACCGCCGTCGCCCGGATCGCTCGGGTCGCCGCCGTCGCCGGGGTCGCTCGGATCACCGCCATCACCGGGATCACTGGGATCGCCGCCGTCGCCGGGTTCGGTGGTGCCGCCATCACCGGGGTCACCGCCATTGCCGGGGTTGCCGCCGTTTTGCGGAGACACCATCTCGATCCACCGCGTCACCTTCACGGTGTCCTGCCCCGGCACGCGGAGCAGAAGCTGAAGGTTCACGCGGCCCGGCGGCAGCATGTTCATCCGGGACGGATAAATCCGCCACGGCTCGCCCATCTGAACGTGCGCGAACTCGTCCACCATCCGCTTCTGGCTGTCCGACCAGGCCAGCACCAACACGTTGCCGCCAGCGGGCATCTTGCCGTCCACCTCGAAGTAGATCGACTGCTGCGAGCCCAAC
>DASVCG010000225.1:0-2595 GCA_036381755.1 Phycisphaeraceae bacterium
CGCCTGGGAATCAGAGGACGCCAGCCGCGCAGCTTCATCTTGGCCGTCGCCCAGGCGGTCCACATACAGGCTCACTCGGGGCGATCCCCCATCCGATCGTGCGAAAACAGCCGCGGCGTAGCGCCCGGGCTGGAGGCGCACCGCCTGGACCGCGTAGGTGCTGTCGGCTTCCGTGATCGCCAGGCTCTGATGGCCGTCGCGCGCGTGCCGCTTCGTCAACGCAAAACCTGACGAGCCCAGTTGCCATGGCGACACATCAGCCGCTTCAAACGAGCCGTTGCGCAGCAGGTTGGCCTGGTCCGATTCCGCAAGCATCTGGCGCATCAGCATCGCCTGCGCGCGCAGGCGCGTACCGGCAGACTCCTGTGCCGCTCGGGCGATCGCGCCGCGCACAGCATCGTCATGCGACCGGGCCCAATCCAGCGCCGACCAAAGCGAGCGGACGCCCCACCCCTGGCCCATCAGGGACGGAAAATGATTCACGGTGAGGGTGTGGAACAGCAGCACATCGCCAGGGAATTCCTCCAGGGCCATCCGCAGACGACGCTCGTTCAGCCGAATCGCCTGGGCGCCTCGGTCAAACGCGGTCAAGGCTTGCTGCGCCGATTCGATCTTCCGCCCGGCGTCCCGATCGGCCAGGTAGGCCCTGGCGGAGGCTTCGTAGTATTCAAAGGCGCGCAGCAGGGCGGCGGCGCGGCGCTTCTGCTGCGGCGTCTGCGCCTTGGCCACCACCGATTCCAATAGCGACCGGCTCCGCGCCAGGTCGTCCTCGGTCACCTCATCCAGGTACGACGGCGTGTAGAAGGGCAGGTATTGAACGTCATTGGCGAACCACGACGTTTGCGGGATGCGATTCGTCCAAAAGTCTTCCCAATGCGCGTAGTATGCCGCCAGCTCCGCCGCAGCATCAGGCCCCACCGCCCGCTCGTACCATTCGCGCAGCAGAGCATCGACATCCTCATCGGGGTTCCACAGCAGCCGGAGCATGACGTACAGCTTGGGCCCCTCGCCCCAGTTGGGGTACGCCTCGGCGTAGAAGACCCCTACGCCGTGCTCGCGACCCCAGCGGATCGCTTGGGCGTGCTGATGGAAGTAAACCCGCGGCAGCAGATAGGGCGAGCCGTAAACGTAGTCGTACCAGCCGATGTTCGGGGCTGCGCGGCTCCATTGCTCCACAAATCGCTGACGCTTGGCGCGGCGCTCAGCATCGACCCACTGCATGCGGTCGTAGGTGAGCAGCGGCACTAGCCGCGGATGGAGCTTCACCCGTTCGGGCGGCGCCGCGACGCCCTCATAGGCCAGGCAGCCGAAGTACTTGTCGGGGTGGGCCTGCAAAACCCTTTCAACCACGCGGTTGCACCACTGGTAATAAAGGTCTGACACATCGCGGAAGCCGAACAGGTTATCCTGACCCGATATCGCTGCCAGACACCGATCGCACTCGCAATGCCCGCCGCTGTCGTTCACCGCCAGCGAGACGCTCAGCGACTGCGGATGCGTGTCGAAGTAGTGGATGATGTTTTTGACCGCCTCATCCACGGTCGCATCATTCGTGAAGCAGGGTTGCCACTCGGCCAGGTAGCTGCCCCAGTCGCGACGGTCGGTCGACGGCAGGTGCCGCTTGCCGTCGAGGATGGGGAAGAATTCCGGGTGCGTGGCGACATACTTTTCCGGCGGAAAAATGCGATAAAGATTGTGGTTGGCCGGAACCACCTCGTGCAGGCGCTGCCTCAGGCCCCAGATGTCAGGCTCATCGCCGGGCCATTTTTCCGGATAAAGCTCCGCGCCGCGCAGGCCGCTGATCGATCGTGAGAAAAAGGCCGGTTCTTCCACGACGGGCCCGCCCGCCACGGTCAGCGTGTTTTGCCGGGGCACGTCTTCGCCATCGGGCCCGGGCATCAGCCACCGCACGCCGACGTACCGTTCGAGGAAATCGCACACGCCAAAGAGCGTGCCGTGCGGCGTCGGCCCCAGGATTACCACATCCGCTGCGCTCGTCGGAATGATGACGAATCCGTCTTGCGCCAGGCCATCGGGCAAAAGACCCGTGTGCTCGGGCAGCGTGACGCCCACGTGCAGCCGGGCAAGACCAGCAGGCAGATCCGCTGGATCGTGCGCCACCGTCAGGCGGGCGCCGGTGCTCTTCTCAACGTATTCGACGAGCCACCCGGCAGCGGTGCGGGTTAATTCATCGGCATCAGCGGCCACCACGACGCCCGCTTGGGCCTGCCCGCCAGCGACGATCGTCACAGGGGCTGTTTCCCCCAGGGCAGGATGGCAGCAGGCGATCGCTCCCAGCAGGCCCGATGCAGCCGCTGCGACGCCCCGCGATCCCACGGGCTTGCGCCTGCTTCCCCTGATGCGGTTGGTTTGCTTGGAATTCATGGCAGCGTCCCACGTTCCTCACTTGGCGTTCGCTCCCACGCTCAACTCACCGCAGACTTCGTTGATGCAGGCGATGGTGTAGTCCACGTCGTCCTCGCTGAGGCTGTAGCTGATGTAGGGCACGACATACATCGCGATGCCGCGCCGATACAAGCCGGCGAGAAGCTCGTTTTGCATCCGGGCATCCACGGCCGGATCGCCCGAATGGAA
>DASVCG010000226.1:0-5308 GCA_036381755.1 Phycisphaeraceae bacterium
CCAGGGCCGGCTGCATCTTCGATACGCAAATGATATGCCGGCCGTGGCGCTTGCCCAACCGCTCCCCTTGCCGGGCGGCGCGGGGGGAGGCCAAGCCCGGCACAAGCGCAGGTCGTGGAATGAACGTCACTTAGAAAACAGGTCGCTCCAGGGGATCGCGGCCATTTTCCAGGCGGAGACGATCATCAGGAGGATGAAGGCGATCCGCACCTGCCGAATCGGCAGGCGGTGCGTGAGTGAAGCGCCCAGTCGGCCGCCGATCCAGGCGGTCGGTGAGAGCAGCAGCGCTACCAGCACGCCGTCGTGCCAAGACATCGGCTGGCCCAGGGGGGACAGGTGCTGAGCGAGCGTGACGTTTTTGTAGATCGCCCCGACGCCGGCGCTGATGCAGATGACCGCGGAGGAGTTGGCGATGGCCTGGCGTAGCGGCAGCCGGAGGATGACCTGCTGAAGCGGCACCGCCACCGCTCCCCCGCCGATGCCCAGCAGGCCCGACATCATCCCCATCGCCAGGCCGATGCCGATGGACCGCCCCGGCGTGACCCGCGCCTGCTCCAGCGGCTCGTAGCGGATGCCGTCCCGCAGGCGGATGATGTTGACGACGATCACGTAAACCAGGAACGCCGCCAGCATCCGGCCCAGCCACAGGCTGCCGTCGTACGCGCCCGCGGTGCTGCGGAACATGGGCAGGTTGCTCACCCATACGCCCAGGAGCACGCTCACGAGCGCCGCGGGCAGCATCCACTGGAGCACATCCGGCACCAACACGCCCGCTCGGCGGTGGCGCAGCATGGCGGGCACCGACACCGCCACGTTCACCACCATCGCCGCGGCCTGATAAAGATGCTGGTTGTAGCCGAACACCAGCGTCAGGCCGGGGATCATGATGACGCTGCCGCCCACCCCCAGCATCCCGCCCAGCGTCCCCGCAACCAGGCCGATGGCGGCAATGGCCAGCAGCGGCGCCAGGCTCCATAAACTCTCCACGGGCATGGCCGGGTTATAGCGGCCCAGCAGGGGGGTGTCGAGGCGAGCCCTGCTGCAGCCCGTGCTGATGGCAGCAGCGCTTGCATGAAGAGTAAGAGTCTCGCCCGCGGGGCAGGTCAGGCTAAGCGGACCTTGGACTCCACCTGCACCAGCCGGGCCGGCAGCGGATGGTTCGCCAGCTCGTAGCACATCCGCTCGTACTGGTCGGTCACCGCTTCCCAGGAGTAGGCCCGTGCCGCGTGCGCCGCGGCTTGTCGGCCCCATTGCTCCGCCTGGTCGGGATGATCCAAAACGTGCTGGAGCACCGGCTGCAAGGCTGCTGCGCCCACGCTGCCGTCGTAGGAAAGCCCGTTGCCCGCCAGCGTTTCCAGATTCACCGGCGTGCCGTTGACGATGCAGCAGTTGCCCATCGCCATCGCCTCGACCAGTGCCGGGTGCGTCCCGCCCACGCCGGTGGTGGACACGTAGGCATAGGCGCTGGTGCCCAGCTCGCGGTAGCCCTGGCCGAAAACGTAGCCGGTGAAGATGATGCGGTCGTCGCCCTCCGCCAGCTTGCGCAGGTGGCGCTGGTAGTCTTCCGCGTAGGGCGCATCGCCCACGATCACGCACTTGAAATCGGTGTCCAGGCCGCGGAACGCCTCGACGAGGTGATGCGCGTTGTTTTCCGGCACCAATCGGCCGACGAAAAGGAGATATCGGCGCGGCTCCAGGCCGAATTGCGCCAGCGTCGGCCCGGGCGGCTCGCGGCGGATGTCCGAGCCGTACACGATGTAAGGCGGGGCGTGGCCGGTTTTCTGCCGGTAGTACGCCTGCACCGTGGGGCTGTCGGTGAAGTAGAGCGTGGGCAGGTAGGCCGCCAGCGTCTCAGCCCATTGGATGTACCGCTTGGCCAGCGACGGCCACTTGTCGCGCTGCCAGTCCAGGCCGTCGACGTTGAGCGCGGTGGGTGTGCCGACCAGGCGGGGGATCCACGTCACCGGGCTGTTGCCCGCGATGAAATAGAGGGCCACGTCATAGCCCTGCGTCAGGGCGTGGAGCGAGGAGAGGAAGCTGTGGGCGAGGGTGTCCAGGTATTTGTTCTGGATGGTGGGCAGCTTGATGAGGCGCATGCCCAGGTAGGCGTCGCCGGGGTGGGTGATGTGGTGCGATCGGCAATAGACGCTGACCTCGTGGCCGCGCGCCGCGAGCCGTTGGCCCACCTGCTCGACGCAGGTCTCAAATCCGCTGTAGCTGGCCGGCACGCCGCGCGTGCCCAGCATGGCGATTCGCATGGGGGGAGTTTGCGGTCTGGTGTGCAGCCTTGCAAGCGGGCCCTTTCAGCCGGTGCGTTCTTCCATCCCGTGCTGCGGGGGCGACGCGCTGGGCGGAGCGGGACTTGAAACCGCCCGCTCCAGGCTGGAAACTCGGCGTTCGCATGACGCTGCCGAACCTGATTATCGCCGGCGTGAACAAGGCGGGGACGACCTCGCTGTTCACCTACCTGGGCCAGCACCCGCAGGTGGGCACGTCTGCGGTGAAGGAGACGTGCTACTTTTTGCCGCTGCGCTACGGCGAGCCGCTGCCGCCGGTGGAATCCTACCGTCAGCAGTTCGCGCATTGTGGCGACAAGCCCGTGCGGCTGGAGTCCACGCCGGGCTACTTCACCGGCGGCGAGCCCATCGCCCGGGCGATCCACCAGACGCTGGGCGGTGAAGCACGCATCATCGTCATCCTCCGCGAGCCGGTGAGCCGGTTGATCTCGTTTTTCCGCTTCAAGAAAAGCACGCTGGAGCTGCCCGAGGATCTCACCCTGGCTGAATATGTGCGCCAGTGCCAGGCGCTGTCGCCGGCGGAGCGTCGGTTGCAGCGGAACAACCCGTGGTACGGCATCGAGGGCGGGCAGTACGCTGATTTTCTGCCGATCTGGCTCGATCAGTTCGGCCCGCGGCTGAAGGTGGCCTTCTTCGACGACCTGCACGAGCAGCCGCAAGCGCTATTGAGCGAATTGTTCGCCTTTATTGGGATTGACGCGGCGTTTGCCCAGCAGGTCGACCTCAGCGTGGAGAACCGGAGCACCCACTACCGCCACGCGGGCCTTCAGCGGCTGGCGCTTGCGATCAACCGGGCCGGCGAGCGGTTCTGGCGCAGGCATCCACGGCTCAAGCAGCGGCTCCGCGGGGCGTACTATGCGCTCAACGGCAGGGCGTTTGAACCGGAGGACGACCCCGACACGCTCCGCCGCCTGCGCGAGCACTTCGCGCCGTACAACGCCCGGCTGGCCCAGCAGCTCCGTGCTGTGGGCATGACCCGGCTGCCCGCGTGGCTGGAAGGCTAGAGGGTAGGGGGCAGGGGGTAGCCCGCTGTCGCTAGCGACCTGATCCGGCAGTCCGCCGAGTGAACTGCCCGCTCTGGCGACGCACCGCGCCGCGGATCTCCAAAAGCGTCAGGTCGGCCTGGAGCTGCTGAACGGGCAGGCCTGTCGCGCGGGTGAGCTGGTCCAGCGTCCGCGGCTCCGAAAGCGCTTCGACGATCCGCTGCTGCGAGTCGGTCAGGTTCAGCTCCAGCAGCGAGGGCGGGGGAGCATCCTGGCGGGGCGAATGTTCCGTGGTTAGCTGGGCCTTGAGGAGCTGGCCGGTTTCGCCCAGGGCGTCGAGCACGTCAGCGGCGTTGGTCACCAGCGTGGCCCAGCCCTCGCGGATCATGCGGTGGCAGCCCTCGGAGGTGGGCCAATCTACCCGGCCGGGCAGGGCCATGGCCTCCCTGCCGTGCTCCTCCACGCACAATCGCGCGGTGATCAGCGCTCCGCTGCGTGCCGCGGCCTCTATCACCAGCACGCCCAGCGCCAGGCCGGAGATGATCCGGTTCCGCCGGGGGAATTGCTGGGCCAGGGGCGGCGTGAGCATGGGGAATTCGCTGACCACCGCGCCGGCTTCGCGGGCGATCTGGTCGAACAGGGCCGCGTGTTCAGAGGGATACGGCTTGCCTAGGCCCGAGCCCAGCACCGCGATGGTGCGTCCGCGGGCCTGGATCGCCCCGCGGTGCGCCGCGGCGTCGATGCCGTACGCCCCGCCGCTGACGATGCACAAGCCTGCCTGGGCGCACTGGTGGGCGAATCGCTGGGCCTGCTCTCGGCCGTAGTGGCTGCATCGCCTCGCGCCCACGATGCCCAGCGCCAGGCCGTCGGCCTCTTGCAGTTGGCCCCGCACCCACAGCATCGGCGGGGGGTCGGGGATCAGCCGCAGCAGTTGGGGGTAGTCCGGGTCGTCCAGGCTGATGAGCGTTGCGCCGGCCTGGTGGATGCGCTCCAGCTCGCGCTGGGCTTCGCCACGCTGGACCAGATCGCGGATCGCCTCGTGAATGGCTGCGGCCTGCCGGGGCGAGATGCCCTGGATCTGCGCCAGCGTCGCAGCGGGGGCCTCGAGCGCCTGCTGGGCGGAACCCAGCGCTTCCAGGCAGCGGTTGACCCGCGTCGGCCCCAGGCCGGGGGTCAGCAGCAGGGTTAAAAGGGCCTCGCGTTCCTGGTCGCGTTCGTCGGCCGCCATGATGGGCGGGAGTGTATCACCTGCTCGCCCGTGTCGCTGCGGGACGGGGCGGTGGGGAGGGGTAGTTGGTTGGGGGATGGCGCAAAAAAATGGCCCGCCTGGGTGGCGGGCCGTAGGGTCGACTTTGGAGCTGCGACAGAGACCAGCTCCGTCGAGCTGGCGTCAGCGCAGCTCGCTCCTGCGACTACAGGTAGACACTGGATCACCTCCCTTTCTTGATTGGGCCACTCCAGCCGTCGCCATGGGGCGAGCAGGGGGGAACGCCGCGGGGGCGGGTTCTGCTGCTTCGCCGTGGCCGCCGGACTCTTCCCGCCCCGCAACGTCTTGCGGAGCCCATCGCCCGCCGGCGTGAGGGAACACACGCCGACGCTCGGCCGGCCCGCTGGTCCGGTTCCGCCAGGGGTGGCCTGGGCGCTGCCGGCAGCGGTGCCGACAGATTCATTATCGGCAACAGGCTGGGCGGGTCAACGAGAATCAGCGGGAAAAATCACGCCCGTAGCGGTCAGTTCGACTCGGCGTGGCCGTTGTGGCCGTTGAGGTAGAGCTTGTACTTGCGCTTGACCAGGTCCACCAGGCCCTCCACGTCGCTGGCGGAGGTGGGGGTCCAGGTGGCCCAATGCAGCTCCACAGCACACTTGGCCGAGCGCAGGCCGTCGCGGACGTATTTGCTAAGCCGTTTGTTGGAAAGCACTTGATAGCTGTCGCTGCGCAGGGGCACGCTGACCAGGGGCGTAGCCGGGTTGGGCACGATGTAGACCAGTTTGTCCATCTCGTGGCCCTGCTCGTCGCGCAGGGTGAAC
>DASVCG010000227.1:0-2495 GCA_036381755.1 Phycisphaeraceae bacterium
CGAGGATCCGCTTGAGAACGCTGCTGCGGCTGAGCTCCACGATCCGCTGGTGAAAATCCAGGTCCATCCGCTCGATCTGACGGTATTGATCCGGCGTGAGCTTGGCCAGGCGCTGGTCCAGCTCCCGGCCCAAGCGCTCCAGCGGCGCCAGGTCGCTTTCCGTGGCGTGCCCGCATGCCAGACGACAGGCGAACCCCTCCAGCAGAGCCCGCACCTGCGTCATCTCGATGAACTCGCGCAGCGAGATCTCCCGCACATAAGTGCCCGAACGGTGCCTGCGGTCCAGAATCCCCGCGTACGCCAGCCGATCGAACGCGGCCCGCACGTGCGCCTGCCCCACCCCCAACTCCCGCGCGACGCTCACCTCCCCCAGCCGTTGCGAAGGCTCGATCTCCCCGGAGCAGATCGCCTCGATGATGTGCTGCTCGCAATCATCGACGGAAAGCCTTTCGCGACGGCCCCGGCTGGAACGCTTGACGCTCATGCCCCCATCCTACATCTAAAATTTAAGTTGTCAATATTAAAATTTTAGGTTGCACTGGCCTCTACAGGCCCAAGGGGTGTCCACCGCCGCCAACCATGTTGCAGCCCTTGAATCCCCGCCATGCGCATCCGCAGTGTCGACTGCCTGCTCCTGACCGGTCCCTACGGCGACCCTCCCGGCGCCCGGCGTTCCTACGGCGTGGTGCGGGTGCATGCCGACGAGGGGCTCATCGGGCTGGGCGTGTCCCTCGATTCATCGTTTCAGCAGCGGTACCCGTTCTCCGACACCACCTGCCTGATCGCTTGAATCCATCAACCGATAAAATGAGCAGCGGCTTTCCGGCTCATTAGACGTGGACAGCAATAATGACGGCGATGACAGCGATGCCGACGCGGGTTGCGGTGATCGACAAGGAAGAATCGAACCTGGCAGAGCAACTGGCCGGCCGGCTTGGCCCAGCGGTGCAGGTGCTGGACGCCACTGCCCACCAGGTGCGCGACGAGTACGTGCGCGAAGCCCAGGTGCTGGTTACCGAAGCGTGGCTGCCCGAACCAGCGGCTGCGCCGCGGCTGCAAATGATTCAGCTCATCAGCGCCGGCTACGAGCACCTGGACCCCGCCTGGCTGCGGTCAGCGCCCTGGCCGGTTGCGCACGCGGCTGGCGCCGCAGCGGTTCCCATCGCTGAATGGTGCCTGGGCATGATGCTTCACTTTGGCCATCGGCTGGACGATCTCCTGGCTCGTCAGCGGGCCCGCGCGTGGCCCACCGACCGCATCCGCCAGATGTCCGCCCGCGTCCTGCACGGTCGGGTGGTGGGCATCGCCGGCTACGGCGCGGTGGGGCGCCAGGTCGCCCGTCTGTGCCAGGCGATGGGGATGCGCATCTGCGCGTCGCTGGGGCGCTGCGGTAAGGCGCAGCGGCTCACGTACACCACGCCGGGAACGGGCGACCCGGAAGGCCGGCTCCCGGATCACTGGTTTCACCTGGACGCACTGGCCGATGTGGTTGGTCAACTGGATTACCTGATCCTGGGCCTGCGGCACACCCCGCAAACGCACGGCCTGATCAACCGGCATCTATTGAGCCGGTGCAAACCGGGGATGGTCCTGATCAACCCCGCGCGCGGCGGCCTGATCAACGAGGCCGACCTGATCGAGGCGCTGCGATCACGCCGCCTGGGCGGCGCGGCGCTGGATACGTTCGAGCACGAGCCGCTGCCAGCCCAATCCCCCCTCTGGGATGCGCCCAACGTGGTCATCTCGCCCCACTGCGCGCCCGAATCCGACTTTTTCCGCAGCGAGTTGGTCCGGTGCATTGCGGAGAACGTGATGCGCCACATCGAAGGACGGCCCCTGCTGAACCTGATCGATGAAACCAGATCCACAGCGTGCTGTGCCGGCGAGCGTCGGTGAGTCGGCTGTGCAGCAACAAAGGTCCACTGAAGATATGATGGCGGCGGATTCGCCTGTCTAGCGGGCAATCCGTGACTTTCACGCCATTCAACCAGCAAGGAGATCCCTTGGGCATCAAGTCAAAAGGGTTACAAGGGCATCAAGCATCGGCCCGCGTGCTGTGGGCGGAGGTCGATTTCGCGCCTCAGGCTTTCGTGCGGCCGCTGATTTTGAGCACGGGGGCGATCCACACGATCACCCAGGCTACCGCAACGGTGTGCGTCGAGGTTGACGGGCGGGAGGCCCAGGGCCACGGCTGCATCTACCTGAGCGACCTGTGGGCCTGGCCCAGTCCTCAATGGGACCATGCGCAGCGCGACGCAGCGATGCAGCGGTACGCGCGGCGTGTGGCGACGCAGCTACCCCATTGGACGGGCGAGCCGGCGCACCCGCTTGCGCTGGGCCTGCGCCTGCACGAAGCGGCGCTGCGGGACGAATCGCCCTGGGAAGACGGCCCTTTGCCGCCTGCGATGGCGCGGCTCGTCTGCGCGAGCCCCTTCGACGCGGCGATCCACGACGCGGTGGGCCAGGCGCTTCAGATAAGCGCTTTTGAATTGTAC
>DASVCG010000228.1:0-3629 GCA_036381755.1 Phycisphaeraceae bacterium
GTGCCACGATATTGGCCGCGTAGTCCCAGACCGTGTCCTTCTTCACTGCCGAGACGATGCCGGCGATGATGCCGATCGCGAGTGCTATCACCAGCGCCATCGCCGCGAGCTGCATCGTCACCGGCAGCTTCTCCAGGATCGAGCTGCGCGTGAGCTTGGAGAGGAACGCGAACCCCGCGTAGCTCAGGCACGTCACCGGCAGCACCAGGTGCCACAGCGCATCGAGCAGCCAGCCCGGCTCAAAGCCCGATTCGGTCCAGCGCGGCAGGAAGGGCATCGAATCCGCGAGCATGCTGTGCAGCCCAGCGGTGGGGAAAAGCTGGATGTACTGCTTGTTGGCCAGCAGGCCGATCAGCATCACGCCCGCCCAGATCGTCGGCACCGACCACAGCGCCAGGAACGCGACGCCGGAGGACACGTCAAACCACTGCCCGCGGTAGCGCGCCGCCAGCATGCCCGAAAGAATGCCCACGCTGTAGACGATAGGCACGCTGATCAGGTTCAAGAGCAGCGTGATCGGCAGCGCCTCGGCGATCAGGTCGATCACCGGCCGATGGCGCGTGAGGCTCATGCCCAGGTCCGGCCGCTTGAAGCCCCATTCGCCCAGCGAGCCGTCGGGCATCACCTCAAAGCCCACCGGCGAAATCTGATTAATCCAGCGGGCGTACTGCACCAGCGCCGGCTTGTCCAGGCCATAGCGCTGCTCGTAGTAGGCCCGCACGCGCTGCATCTGGGCGGTCTGGAGCTGGCCGCCCAGCTCATCGAGCATCGGCCCGCCGATGCCCCCGGGCGCCATCGCCATCACCAGGAACACCAGCAGCGTGATGCCCAGCAGCGTCGGGATCAAAAGCAGCAGCCGGCGGATGATGTACGTGAGCATGATCGGCTAGACCTTGATCGAATCCGCCCTCTCCCGCGCCCAACAACCGACCCGCGCCGCTGCCCGCCCTAGCGGCTCCACTTGCGCTGCTCCTGGGGCACGTACCACTCCTGCAGCGGGTTGAGGCCCAGCCGCGTGCGCTGGATATTCTTGATTCGGCCGTCGAAGAAGACCAGCGTCTTGCGCGTGAAGAGGAACGTGTAAGGCTGGTCCTCGTGGAGGATGCGGTGCACCTGGTGCCACAGGGGCATGCGCTCCTCCTCGTTCACGGTCATGCGCGCCTGCTCGATCAGGGCGTCGAGCCGCGGGTTGGCGTAGCTGGTGGAATTGTCGCCCGGCGCGGGAATCTGGCTGGAGTGGAAGATCTGGTACGGGTCGCTCTCGATCGTGCCGCTCCACCCCAGGCTCACCGCGTCGTAGTTGCGATCGTCCTTGACCCGCTGAAGCAGCACGGACCACTCCAGCGGCTTGGGGTCCATCACCACGCCGCCCCGGGCCAGGGTGTCCTTGATGAACAGGACGATCCGCTCGAACACCTCGCTGCCCGCGGGATAGTTCAGCTCGAACCGCAGCGGTCGGCCGTCGGGCAGCTCCAGCACGCCGTCGCGGTTGCGGTCCTCGAAGCCCACCTCCTTCAGCAGCGCCGCTGCCCGCGTCGGGTCGTAAGGCCAGGGCTCCACCGATGGGTCCGACTGCGGCGACAGCGGATTGAACGGCCCGGAAACCACCTGCGCATAGCCCAGCATCACCTCGTCCACGATCCGCTGGCGGTCGATCAGCATCGTCAGGGCCTGGCGGACGCGCCGATCAGCGAAGATCGTGGGCTTGCCGTTGCGCTGCTGATTCCAGCCGATGTAAAGGTAGCCCGCGGTGGGCGACTGGAACTCAAAGTGCTGCGTCCGGTTCTGAACGTCCGGGTCCTTCAGCAGCATCTGGTATTGCTCGGGCTGAGCGGGGAACTCGTCGATGTCGCCGTTGCGGAACGTGGTGAGCCGCGCCGCGTCGTTCTCGATGATCCGCCACACCAGCCGGTCGAACGCGGGCGGCTCGCCCCAGTAGCGCTCGTTGCGCACCAGCTCGATATTCTTGCCCGGCTCGGGCCGCCAGCTTTCGGGGTCTTCCAGCCGGTACGGCCCGGAGCCCATCAGCAGCCCCGTGGACTGGTTGAACTCCTGCGGCGTCCAGCGGCTGTAGAAATGCTCGGGCAGGATCGGCATGACCGCTGCCAACTCAAACGCCTGGTAATAAGGCTCCTTGAACACGAAGCGCACGGCCAGCTCATCGACCTTCTCGACGCGCTGGATTTTCTCGTAATAGGCCCGCTCACGCGGCGCTTCGACCTCCGGGTTCATGATCCAGTCAAACGTGAAGACCACGTCGTCCGCGGTCAGCGGCTCACCGTCGGAAAACACCACGCCCGGCCGCAGGCGGAACGTGATCGCCAGGGGGATGGGCCGCTCCGGGTCATCCGCAGTCGGCGCGGTGGCGGCGCCCTCGGCCCCCTGACGCTGCATGTACGCCCGCCAGGCGCCGGTGTTGTCCTCGATCGTCCAGTCGCTGGCGATCAGCGGCTGCCACTCGAGCGTCTCCGGGTCGCGCTGGGCCAGGCTCTCCAGCACGTAGCTCTGCACGGTCGAAGCGTAAACATCGGAAGAGACCAGCGGCGTGAGCCGGTCGGGCACGACCGCGAACACGTCCACATAGAAATCGCCCAGGGCGTAGTCCGGGTTCTGCTGCACCGCACGGATGCGGGCGAAGGGGTCTGCTTGCGCCGGCGACTCGCCCTGATCGCTCGAGCCCTGCGTGGCCGGGCCGGGGTTGGAGCTGTGCCTGGCGTTCAGGGCCAGCGAGCCCTGGTCCAGCAGCCGGCGGAGGCGAGCCAGGTCGCGCGTCTGGTCGGTGAGCTTCTGGTCGATCGACCGCAGCACGTCGCCGTGGCGGTCCATCTGCTTCATCGCCAGCCACACGCTGATGATGAACACCGCCAGGAGCAGCGTGAAAACCAGGTCTTTGAAGCCAAAGCGGTTGTCCATGCCAGGCGTTCCGGGTGGGGGTCAGCGGTCCAGCGGATGATGATCCTCGTGCTCAACCTGGGGCCGTGGCCCGCCACGGGAATGTGGAGTCTAGGCCCTTGCGCGCCGCGGGTCGAGCCGCCGACGCAGGGCGTCGCCCAGGAAGTTCAGCGCCATCAGCGTCAATCCCAGCAGCAGGCAGGGGAACAGCAGCAGCCAGCCGTGAAACGGCGCGCCCGCGGCCAGGGCCGGCAGCCGCTCCACCCCGTCGGCAGCCAGGTTGCCCCAACTGGGCAGCGGCCGTTGCACCCCGATGCCCAGGAAGCTCAGAAACGATTCCTGCAGAATCGCCGCGGGCACCGTCAACGTGGTATAGACGATGATCGGGCCCATCAGGTTCGGCAGCAGGTGAACGCGCAAAATCCGCCAGGGCCCCGTGCCCGCCGCGCGGGCGGCCTCCACAAACGGCTGGGCACGCAGGCTCAGCACCTGCCCGCGGATCACCCGCGCCATGGTCAGCCAGCTCACCCCCCCGATGGCCACCAGCAGCGTCACCAGCTCCGCAATGCTCGCCGATGCCCGTTCGCTCAGAACCGCCCCCGCCGCTGCCCGCACCGTCGGCCGCAGCGCCAGATCCACCAGCACGACCAGCAGGATCGACGGCAGGCCGTAAAGCACGTCCACGGTGCGCATCATCAGGGCATCGATGCGGCCGCCCACGTAGCCCGCCAGCGCCC
>DASVCG010000229.1:0-4965 GCA_036381755.1 Phycisphaeraceae bacterium
GAGGAAATAGATCGACCGCACATGCCCGACGCGATTGTGCCCATCGGGGCCGTAACCATCGCTGTAGATCCCCTGAAATCGGACAAGATCATCACCCTGTTCAAACCGGTGCGGCAAGGGCTGACGTGAAACCCACGTCGAGGGCTGGCCCTGCCGGCTTTGCCCCATGCGATCGACCGCGAGCGTGTTATGCGCCAGCGAGCCGATCATGTATTGACGCCAGATTGAGTCGTAGTTGTACCGATATTTTCCCGGATCAATGATGAGCCAGTCGCCAAAGGCGTATAGCTCGAAGCTCAGGCAGTCCTCGTGCTGATGCGCGACGCCGTGCGGCCCGGCTGTGATCACCATGGCGCAATCGTTCCCGGACCATCCGCTGCGCATGACGTAGACACCGCCATAAGGAAACGCACACGACGCCATCGACGGCGCTTGGCCCTGCTGTCCGCTGGTGACGATCCAGCGGATATCCTGGCGGTCCGGGAACAGCTCGAGCATTTCTTCCATGACAGGCTGCACATCCTTGTGCACGCCGTCGCCAAAGGCCGGGATGCTCCCCGCCACCGAACTGTACGCGAGGCTGTCCGCAAGTCGGTGCACCGGCGCGTACACCCGATCGGGGATCGGCTCGCCGTTGAGCTGCGCGAGCCGGATGTACCGCAGGTAGTATTGAAGAACCTCCATGGCGTAGGAGGGCGACAGCTCCCAGTGAACGCCGTCGGGGTAGATCTGCTTGTCCAACTGGGCCAGCAGCCGCTGCTCGCCGTGATCCTTCCACACACGGGCCTGCCTGAACTCGGGCCAAAAGATTCCCGCGGTGTACAGCGCCAGGGATTCAAGCACCGTCCAGTTGTTGCTCACCCCACCGGCTCGCGGCGTGAACCGGTCCAGATGATGAGCCATCTCAGCGAACGACTTGAGCATCTCGCATAACGCTTCGTCGGTCATCGCCCGGGCGTGCCGGAACCGGAAAAAACTGTTGGTCCATGACCCCAGCAGCCTTCTGGCGATTTCGAACGTCCGCCATTCCGGCACGGTGTATTTGAGCGGCAAGCGATCATCCCATGCCGAGGGTTCAAGGGGCATCGGATGCTGTCGGCGGAAATCGAGAAACTGCGCAACAAACTCCGAGGCATACCGCTCATCGCCGGTGGCCTGGTAAGCCCTGCTCAACGCCTCCCACCACGGCATGGCAAGGAAACGCATCGACCACTGCTTGTCGAACTCGTGAGGCGGCTTCGATGTTGGATTGTCAAGCCAGTTGATGGGGCTTGCGAACTGGTGCGTCGGCCGGGTTTCAAAGGCCGGCCCGCCATAGACATGCGCCAGGGCTAGCTCAGCTTGCTCCCGCATCCGATCATCCAGAGAAGCCGCAGGCGAACCGGCCAAAGCCACCCATCCAGGCGGCGCAGCACAGCTTCGATAATGCTCAGCCAACACCGATTTGGCTGCGCTCGCTCCATGATCGCGGTACGCCTGACGCACCCTCTTGCCCAGGGGAATATCAGGATCGATCGACTCGAACAGCTCATCGTCCGCCATCGCATACCGCTGCGCCGCTACGCAGCATTGCGCCGTTGATGCTTTGGTGTCGGCAGACATACAAACAATGAATCCTTTTGCTTGATGTATATAGACTGATAGGCCTGAGAATCGATCTCGCCATCATATCTAGGAGCATAACGTATATCCATTATTTTGCCAATCTGAATGACCCCTTAAGCTCACTGTTTCGGCTGATTTTTCAGTGTATTTCCTTATTGAATGCAACCAGGCGCGTCTTGTTCCAATTGATGATTCAAAAGATAAATTGTGTATATACATCAATGCCATGATGATTTGATTGGTGTGCATACATTAGAAAAATGTGTGAGATTGGATAAGGATTGAATCCGCTGCGTTTGATCTGATGTCACTGGCTGTGGTGATCGCGGGCCCTGCGGTCACGAGGATGGCGTGGCCTGGCTGCTTCGGGCTGAGCATCCTGCGATTCATCAGCCGGGGCGATGCGGATGGCGCGCATCGGTTGACCTGCCGGCATGGCAGCGGTTCGCTCGTCCGTTGACACGCTGCACGCAGCAAAAGACGAGGCGGGCTTCCTGCTGCAACAGCGGCCCGCAGCCACAGCCCGGAGCCGCTGCGGTGGGGCTTGACCCATCGCCAGCGGGCGAGCCGGACTGCCCCATGTTTCCGGGGCCATACCGTGGCTTTCTCGCGGATTTGGCGTAGACTGCTGGGATGATGATCGACGACGCTCCCGACCGGCCGAGCCTGACGCCGCACCACTTGGAAGAGCGGCCCGACCGCCCCCGCCCCGCCCAGGAGGGCCAGCCGGCTCAGCACGCCCGCGACTTCGCCATCGAGGTCGCCAAGCTTCTGCACGACGACCATTGCGAGGATGTGCTGATCTACGACGTGCGCGGCCTAAGCCCGATCACCGACTACCTGGTCATCGCTTCGGGCACCTCCGACCGCCAGATCCAGGCCGTCGCCAGTCACGTCAGCGACCTGGCCCAGCAGCATGGGATGAGCCGCTTCGGCACCGACCGCGACGAGGCCGCCACCTGGCTCGTCCTGGATTTCGTCGAGGTGATGGTGCACCTGTTCGAGCCCACGACCCGCGCCCATTACGACCTGGAAATGATGTGGGGCGACGCCCCGCAGATAAGCTGGCGACGCTAAGCGGAGAAGAAGTAGAGGGTAGAGTGCAGGCGGCAGAGGGCAGGGTTATTGCCAATCCCCTACTCCCTAACTACTAATCCCTCTTTGCCTTTCTCTGTGCCTCTGCGTCTGTGTGGTTTGTCTGCGCCTGCCGTCTGCCCCTTCCCTTACCATCTATCAGAGCCGGCAGAGGCACTCGCTCAGGAGCACACGGCCGTTGCGGATGGGCACGCCTTCCTGCTGGAGCATGCGTTGTTTTTGAGGGATGCCGCCCGGGCCGCCATAGCCCGTGAGCTTGCCGTCACTGGCGACCACGCGGTGGCAAGGCACCTGCGGCGCATAGGGGTTGCGGTTCATCGCCTGCCCCACCGCGCGACAGGCCCGCGGCGTGCCCAGCCTGCGGGCGATCTGGCCGTACGTGGCCACCTTCCCGCGCGGGATGCGCGAGGTCAGCGCCCAGACCCGCTCGTTGAAGCTCATGCCCGGCACAATCCGCCCCGCGAGAATATGACGGAGCCTGGCATCCCCGGCCTTGGCCCCAAGCCGCTGGCGATCCTTCACCGCTTCTGATGTGCGGGCTGCCATCCCAAACCTCCCGAACTTTGAGCAAAACAAGAATCGGGCGATTCGATCGAAGCGTCGGTTTATCTTTCCTGCCCCCTGCCGTCTGCCGCCTGCTCCCTACCCTCTATCTCCTTCACCCCAGCCGTTCGTAGCCTTCCTGCAAAAGCTGCTGGGTTTTTTCCCAGCCGATGCAGGCGTCGGTGATGGACACGCCGTAGCGGAGCTGCGAGCGGTCCGCGAGGATGTCCTGTCGGCCTTCGACGAGGTTGCTTTCGAGCATGGCGCCGATGAGGGGGGATCGGCCCGCAGCGCGCTGCTCGATGAGGCTGTTCCAGACCGCTTCCTGGCGTTCGTGGCGCTTGTCGGAGTTGGCGTGGGAGCAGTCCACCATCACCACGGGGGGCAGGCCCGCCTCCTGGAGCTTGGCAGCAGCCTGGGCGACGCTGTCGGGGTGGTAGTTGGGCTTGCCCGCCCCGCCGCGCAGGATCAAGTGGCCCAGGCGGTTGCCCCGCGTGGCCACGATGCACGTACGGCCTTCCTCGTCGATGCCCAAAAAGTGGTGCGGGTGCTGGGCTGAGCGCATCGCGTCGATGGCGACCTGGAGGTTGCCGTCGGTGGAGTTCTTGAACCCCACGGGCATCGACAAGCCGCTGGCCATCTGCCGATGGGTCTGACTTTCGGTGGTCCGCGCGCCGATGGAGGCCCAACCCACCAGGTCGTCGAGGTACTGCGGCGTGATCGGGTCGAGCATCTCCGTGCCCGTGCCCAGCCCCAGCTCGTTGATCTGGAGCATGATCGTGCGCGCCAGGCGCAGCCCGCAGGCCATGTCGAACGAGCCGTCCAAATGCGGGTCGTTGATCAGGCCCTTCCAGCCGATGGTGGTGCGCGGCTTCTCGAAATACACCCGCATGACCAGGTAGAGCCGGTCCTCCAGTTGCCGCTTCAGCGCCACCAGCCGCTGGGCGTAGTCCAGCGCAGCCTGAGGGTCGTGGATGGAGCAGGGGCCGACGACGACCAGAAACCGCGGGTCGCGCCCGTTGAGGATGGCCTCGATGGTCCGCCGGGTCTGGACCACCACGCGGTTGACCGCTGGGGTCGCGGGCAGCTCGACCTTGAGCTGGCGCGGGCCGATCAGCGGCGTCGTGCTCAGCACGTTGAGGTTCTGCGTGGGCTCCAGGTTGCTGGAGTGGCAAGCAGCCCCGTCAGGTTGTTGAGTCATCGCCCGTTGCACGTGGAGTTTCCGGCTTGAGTGCCTGCGCCGGGCCACCCAGCCGGCCCCGCGGCGCAGACCTTATAGCATACCCATTTCAGGCGGATTCGACGATCCAGCCCTGCCGATCCAGGCCCGCCCAGCCCGTCAGCGGGCCTTCCGCTGCCCGCCCCGATCACCACCGCCGGACCCCCTCGCTGTGCCCGGCCCGCCCCGCTGCTGCATAAAAAAGAGCTTTTTATCGCAATATCGCCCCCGTGTGGGGCGTTTGGCCATGGTCAGCGAGCAGCATCGAGCCCTTCCGGAGCTGTTGTGGACGAGCCTTCCGGGATAGCAGCTACTTCCGGGGCATCCGCCGGGGGATGGTTGAAGGGGAGGTTCCCAGCCGCCAGGCAGCGCGGGCGACGGGCGGTGGCTTTTCCCAGCCTGGCTCATCATCCCGGCTTAACAGCGCGGTAGCACGCCGCGATGCCGCACGTCAGCGTTTTGACCGTCAGATCCTCGAAGCCCGCTTGCCTCATCAGCCGCAT
>DASVCG010000230.1:0-5999 GCA_036381755.1 Phycisphaeraceae bacterium
AACTCACCCTCAGCACGGATCATGCCACTCACCAGGCGGTTCCATCACGGCAGCCGGCAAGCCCGGCGCAATCGACGCGGGTTCACCCTGGTCGAAGCGTTGGCCGCGGGGGTGGTCCTGGCGATGACCGCGGTGGTCATCGGCGGGGCGGTCACGCGGTCCATCCACGCCCTGACCATCAGCCGCGACCTCCAACGCGCTTCAGAGTTGCTCGAGGCCACCATGACCCGCATCGACCTGATCGGCCCAGCCAGGCTGATGAGCGAAGGGCCCACCGAGGGCCGGTTCGACCCGCCGGACGACCGCTTCAGTTGGGAGGCGCAGATCGAATCGCTGGTCGAGACCGACCTGTACGAAGTGACGCTGACGATCCGTTGGCCCGGCGCGGGCGGGACGCGATCAGCCCAGTTGGTCACGCGCTTGTACGACCCGCCCGGCATGCGCGGCAGCCAGCTCCAGTGGGAGGATCTTTACTGATGCCCCGCAGCCGCCGCACAAGCGGGTTCACGCTGGTGGAGCTGCTGGTGGCCGCGACGGTGGCGGCGCTGGTGGTGGGCTCCGCGGGGCTGATGCTCAGCCACGTCACCGCGGCGCACAAGCGGGTGGATCGGCAGATGCGCTTGCAGCAGGAGGCCCGCACTGCTGCTGACGCCATCGCCCTGGCGCTGCGCAACGCCTACCGCCCCGGCATCGACGACACCGCGGACCTGCTGGGCGAGGACGGCTGGATAGGCGAATTCCCCGCGGATCGCATCCGCTTCTACAGCGTTAGTTGGGAGCCGGTGCGCCGGGGCTGGCCCGAATCGGACGTTCGGCTGGTCGAATTCTTCATCCTCGAGCCGCCGGAGGACCTGCCCGACCAGCAGCCGGTGCTGATGCGCCGGCTCGACCCGACGCGCAACCCCGAGCCCGACGAGGGCGGCGTGCTGGACCGCGTCGCCCAGGGCGTCCTGGGGCTGGACATCGCCTATTACGACGGGATCGAGTGGGCGGAGGAGTGGATCGACCGGCCAGGCCAGTGGCCGTTGGTGATCCGGGTGCAGTTGATGGTCGCCGCGGAGGTGGACGACCCGCAGCCCCTGGTGATCACCCGGCTGGTGAGCTTCCCGCACGATGAGCGGACGAGCCAGTTGGCCGCAGGCGAGCCGTCAGGCGATGGCGCAGCCCAGCAGCAATCAGGCAATGGCTCGCGGTCCAGCGGCAGTTCGTCTGGTAGTTCGTCAAGCGGTTCCGGGGGCGGTTCGCGGCGCAGCGGCTCGCGGGGAGGCGGCCGATGAGAACCACCTGCTGCGTGATGGGCGGGCCGCGGGTCGCAGGCGTGATGCAGCGATGTCGCTGCGGTCGGCTTCTTCCGGGTGGCCGGAATCGGGGCGCAGCGCTGATCGCGGTGCTGTGGATCGGCATGCTCGCCGCGGTGATATTGGCGGGCGTGCGGCAGGCGGTGAGCGTCAACCTCGCCCTGGGCCAAAGCGACCTGGAAGCGGTCCAGGCCCGCTGGCTGGCCCGCGCGGGGCTGGAGCAGGCGCTGGCGGTCCTGGCGGAGGACGACCCCTACTCCGACTCGCCCTGGGACCTGTGGTACGACGATGAGTACACCTTCGGCCAGATCGAGCTGAGCACCGGCTTCTTCAGCGTGGTCGCCCCGCCTGATGAGGGCCAGGACCCCACGATCCCCCGCTATGGCCTCGTGGACCTGACCGGCCTGCTCAACATCAACGACGCGGATGAGGACCAGCTCAACGCCCTGATAGATCAGATGGGCCTGGAGCCGGCCGCGGTGCCCGCCATCCTCGACTGGCGCGATACCGACGGCAACGCCCGTGCCGGGGGCGCTGAGGCGGCGCACTACAACAGCCTGGACCTGCCTTACGACATCCGCGACGGCCGATTCCAGACCGTGGACGAGCTGCGGCTGGTCGACGGGATCGACCAGGAAACCTTCTTCGGCGAGGACGTTAACCGCTCCAGGATGCTTGAGCCTTTCGAGGACGACGGTCCGGAGAACCCGCCCGACGACGACGCGGACGGGCAGTTGCGGCTTGGCCTGGCGGGGCTGACGACGGTATACAGCTACGAGCTGAACCGCGACGGCATGGGCGGTCAGCGGGTGAACATCAACCGGGCCAGCGAGGGCACGCTCCGCAGCCGGTTCCAATTCACCCGCGGGCTGGCGCGGGCGGTGGTCCAGCGGCGCAACAGCCGGCCGTTTCAGAGCTTGCTGGATCTTTTGGATGTTCCGGCAGACCGAAGCCGGCAAGGCGGGCTCAGCGCAGGCGGGCAGCAGGAGCAGCAGGTCACGCGGATCGACCTGGACTGGCTGGGCGAGCACCTGGACGAGCTGACCCTCAGCGGCGAAGATCGCCTGCCTGCGAGGATCAATCTCAACACCGCGCCGCGCCAGGTGCTTTTGACGCTGCCGGGCATGACGGAGCAGGCGGCGCAGAGCATCATCGAGTTTCGCAGTTCGCCTTCGGGTCCGTTCGAGAATGTGGGCCAGCTCCGCACGCAGGCGGGCATTGATGATGCGCTGTTCAGGCAGATCGCCGAGCGCGTGACCGTGCGGTCCAGCGTGTTCGAGGTGACCAGCATCGGCTGGACGCAGCGCGGCGTGCGGAGGCGGCTGGTGGCGGTGGTGGACCGCCAGGCCAGCCCGGTTCGGGTGCTTTATTGGTATGAGAGCGGTTGAATGGGGCGTGAATCGTCGGAACAACGCTGTGCCTGGGGGCTGGAGATCGGCGGCAGCGCCGTGCGGCTGGTGCAGATCGCGCAGCGCGACGGGCGCTATCAGGTGCTGCGTTTCCACGAGGCGGCGCTGGAAGAGCGCTGGTCCGCATCGCTGGGCCTGCGCGAAGCGCTGGCGAAGCTGCCCCCGCCGCCTGAGGGCGAGCCGATCGTCCTGTGCGTGGCGGATGAGTGGGTGCTCTACCGCCGACTGGACCTGCCGTCCCTGGAGCGGGAGGCGATGGAGCCGATGGTCCAGGCGCAGGCGGAGGCGATGCTCACCCTGCCGCCTGAGGCGATGGCCTACGGCTGGGACCGGCTGCCTGCGCCGACGAGCAATGGAACGCAGCCGGTGCTGCTGTGCGGGGCGCGTCGCGAGGCGCTGGAGTCGTGCCTGTCCGCGGTGGAGTCGTGGGGCCGGCCGATGCGGGTGGTGCCCTCGGGGGTGGCCTGCGCCGCGGCGTGCGGCGCGATCCTGGATCAGCCCGCGTCGCGGTTTGTGCTGATCGACGTGGCGGCGCGTCACACGAGCCTGGTGGTGTTCCACGATGGGCGGGCCTGCGCGGTGGGCGTGCTGGACCAGGGCGGGGACCAGTGGACCGAATCGCTGGCCCAGGCGATGGGCGTGGAGGCGGAGCAGGCGGAACAGGCCAAGCTGGCCTGGGCGTCGGGCGAGGATTCGTCAGCGGATCAGGCGGCTGCGATGCAGGGGGCGGTGCAGCGGTGGGGGGGTGAGCTGGCGCATGTTTACCAGCGATGCCTGGATCAGATCGGGGGCGAGCCGGCGCAGGCGTGCGTGCTGATGGGGCGCGCAGCCCGCACGCCGGGCGTGCGCGAGGTGGTGGAGGCGGGCCTGGGGCTGCGCGTGGTGGAGACGGCGAGCGCCGCGGGTTTGGAGGTGTCGGACGGCTGGCCGCTGGAGGCGCTGTGGACACCGGTGGGCGCAGCGTTGCACGCGCTGGCGGCGCCTTCGCCGAGCATCACGCTGGTCAGCAATGAGCCTGAGGTTGCGCCGCCTTCCCGCCGCGCGGTTCACAGCAGGGTGCTGGCCCTGGCGGCGTGGAGTCTGCTGGCCCTGGCAGCGTGGTACGCGCTGGACATGCGCGCCGCAGACCGGCTCGACGCCCAGGCGGCGCAGTGGCGTGCTGAATCGGCTCAGGGCATGCCCGCGGCGCAGGCGCTGGCGCTGGGGCGGTACCTGGAGCAGCAGCCGCCCCCGCCCCTGTTCATGCTCGATGAGCTATCCAAACGCTGCGCCCGGGAGGTAACCCTTTCCGAGTGGCGCTACGACGGCCAGGGCCGCCTGCGCATCAAGGGCGTCACCCGCGGCGTGGCGGGGCTGGACACGACGCTGCGCCAACTGGCTGATTCGCCCGCGGTTAAGGAAGTGGCGCTGCGCAGCGCCACCGTCAAGGACGATGTCTGGACGTTCGAGATCGAGATGCAGATGAACCCGCTGCACCGCTACCTGGCGCTGCTCGGGCGTCCAGCCCAGTCGACGAGCAGCGACGCTGCGCCCGCGACCAAGGAGACGCCATGAGGCTGTCCAGCCGTGATAAAAAGGCCTTGATGCTGGGCGGGTTGGTGCTGGCGGCGCTGATCGGGCTCCGCTACGTGCTGATGCCGCTGAACGATTCGTGGCGCGATGCGCGGCAGCGGATCGCCCAGGCCGGCGACACGCTCCAGCGCCTCCAGGACCAGCAGCTTCAGCTCCGCGCCCAACATCGCCGGCTGATGGATTTCTACGGCCCGGGGCTGGCCCAGCCGCTGCCCACCGCGGAGCAGGCCGGCGTCGAGTTCGTCAAGACCGTCGAGGACCTGCTCAAAGCCGCGGGCCTGGGCAGCCAGGGCGTGCAGGCTCAGCCCGTCCGCCCGCTGCGCGAGGTGCCCGGCGTCGCGGTCGTGGGGCTTCAGGTGCAACTGGCCGGCCGGCCCGAGCAGATCACCCAATGCCTGGCCAGCCTGTGCCAATCGCGGCAGCCCATCCTCGTGCAGAGCCTCACCGCCACCAAGCCCGGCAAGGATGGCGATCAGCAGCTCAACGTCTCGATGGTGATCGCCACGCTGGCGCGATGGGAGGGCGGGCGATGATGAACCGGATCAACCGCGTGCCCAGGCAAAAGTGGATCGAAGGCGGGCTGGCGGCCCTGGCGCTGCTGCTGACCGTGGCGGCAGCGGCGAGCCTGATCAACGGCGCAGCCGCCTGGCGGGCGCAGCCGGACTCGTCGGACCAGCAGGCAGGCCGTTCCGCAGGCGGGCGTGACTCAGCCTCGACGCCTCCCCGCATCCAGCAGGCGGTCCAGCGCATCGACGAGCGGTACCTGTTCTTCCCGGCGCGTCCCTCCGATGACCTCCAGGGCCACTTCGTCGGCGTGCTGGGCCAAAAGGCGGTGTTCTCCAACGGCGAAGCGGTGCCCGTGGGCGGCAGCTTCATGGGCGCGACGGTGCTGGCGGTCGGCCCGGACTGGGTGGAGGTCGAACACGAAGGCCAGAAAAAGAAGCTGTGGGTCTTCGGCCAGGACCGCAGCGGCCACCACGAGCAGGGGCCTCCCTCACAAACGCAAGCGTCAGGCGGCTCCTTCAGCGGGCAGGCCGGCTCGCGGGAGGAGGCGGCCCGGCGATTCAGGCAATACAGGCGTGAACGGCTGGAGCGGTACCGCAGACGGCTGACCGAGTAGGAAAGGCCGCGGGGGCGAGCCCGATGGCGGGCGATCCGCTTGATTCGTCAAAGGAGTTGCACATGTCTTTGAAGTCCAAGAGGCGCAACGGGTTGGCTTGGGCCCTGGCGTTCGTAGCGGTGGCCCTGGTGGGCCTGGGGTGGAGCCTGGGCAGAATGGGGGCGGATGATGAGGCGGGCGGCTCATCGTTCTTGTCGTCGCCGTCCCTGGCTTCCCCCGCGCTGCCCGCAGAGGAAGCGCCCGCGCAGGCCGAGGTCCAGGCCGAGGCGGAATCGGCTGAGCCGATTGCTGCGACGCAGGAAACCGACGTGTCCCCCGCTACCCAGCCTGCGGAGGCGTCCCCGCTCGAGATGGCGCAGGCCGGCGCTGCGACGCAGCCGACGACTCAGCCCACGGCGTCGACCCAGCCGCAGCAGGAAGGCCCCGCCTCGCCGGACCTCAACTCGATGGCCTTCAAGGACATCTCCATCCAGGAGATCGCCCAGTTCCTGAGCGAGAAGACCGGCAAGCCGGTGATCCCGCACGAATCGATCAAGGAGAAGAAGATCACCATCGTCTCCGCGCAGCAGATGCCCTTGCCCGAGGCGCTGATGATCCTCT
>DASVCG010000231.1:0-2108 GCA_036381755.1 Phycisphaeraceae bacterium
GGACAAGAACGGCCAGGAGGTGCCCGCCAACACCCAGGGCTTCCTGGTCATCCGCAAGCCCTGGCCGGCCATGCTCCGGGGCATCTGGGGCGACCGCGAGCGCTTCATCAAGACCTACTGGAGCGAGATCCCCGGCGTCTACTTCGCCGGCGACGGCGCACGCAAGGACGCCGACGGCAACTTCTGGGTCATCGGCCGCGTGGACGACGTCATCAACGTCTCGGGCCACCGGCTGGGCACCGCTGAGGTCGAAAGCGCCCTGGTGTCGCACCCGGCGGTGGCGGAGGCCGCGGTCGTGGGCATCCCCCACGACATCAAGGGCACCGGCATCGCCGCCTTCGTCACGCTCAAGTCCGGCAAGCAGCCCAGCAACGAGCTCAAGGCCGAGCTGATCAAGCACGTTCGCCACGAGATCGGCGCCATCGCTCAGCCCGACCAGCTCCGCTTCACCGACGCGCTGCCCAAGACGCGGTCGGGCAAGATCATGCGCCGCCTGCTGCGCGAGCTGGCCATCACCGGCGAGGTCAAGGGCGACACCACCACGCTGGAGGACTTCAGCGTTCTGGCCAAGCTCCGCGAGAGCGAGGAAGGCTAAGCCGCCGGGCTCGCCGAGCAGCGTTGGATCACTGATTAAGACTGCGATCTTGCGCCAGCGGTCGCTCGATGTCGCTGCGCTATGCTTGCAAGCGGCGTTGGATGCTGATTGAGACGGCGATCTCGCGCCCGCCCGGCATGCGGGCTTAATCCGTGGGCACCGCCTGGCTTCGGCCGTTGCGGATGGTCTGGTGCAGCCGGCGGAAGCCGAACTCGGACATCACCGCCAGCAGCGTGGTCAGGCCGAAGACGTGGTAGCCCAGGCCCTCCAGGGCCGGCAGCGCCACGCCCAGGCCGGGCAGCTCGATCCGCTCCCAGCCCAGGTAAAGGGCCATGCCCGCGAACGGCGCCACCGCGCCGCGGATGCCGGTGAGGGTGACGTGGATGCCCATGTAGAGGGCCACGAGTCGGCGGTCGGCGAAGTCGTTGTGGCCCAGGTTCCACGCCAGCATCCCCCCGCCCCGCGAGATGCCCTGAAAGAGCCGCGACCCCGCCAGGACCGCCAGGGCCAGCCAGAACGAGCCCGTCATCTCCGCCGCCAGGGCTGCGCCGATCCAGTTGCCCATCTGGCTGACGATCCACATCCAGGCCTGCTTGCAGCGGAACTCAGCCACGTGGACGCGGTCCAGCAGGCGCGCCCATCGCGGGAGGGTCAGCACCGCCATCATCAGGGGGATCACCGTGCTCAGCGCGATGCTGATGAGGTACTCCGCCGGGCGGTTCGCGGTGAGGCTGGCGATGACGTAGACGATGACCGCCTCGCCGGTCATGTTGGCCACGCCGGAGATGAACTGCCAGAGCATGTAGCTGCGGAACAGGTGATCGCGTCGCAGGACGCTCCAGAAGGTGTCGCGCCGAGGCTGGCGGGGGTCGTACTCGTAGATCGGGGCGGCCAGGCCGTGCGGCTGCGGCGAGGCCTGGGGCGTGCCCTCGTAGCGGATCAGCTCGCGCTCCCCGCGCAGGCGGATGTGCGAAAAACCCCACACGCCCAGCATCGCGAACAGCGCGCTGCCCAGGTAGAGCAGGCGAAACCCCCGCGGGTTCGCGTCCAGCAGCAGCGCGCCCGCCAGCGGGGCGAACGCCATAAAGAGGCTGCTGATCAGCGCCAGCCGGCCCGTCACCTGCGCCCGCACGTGACGCGGGTAGTTCATGCGCCACACCGTGCTGCGGATCGTGACCACGCCGCAGATCAGGCACCGCGCCGCCACCACCAGGGCCGTCAGCAGCATCGGCCCGGGCTCCGCGGTGGGTAGTAGCGCGATGGCGGCGATGGTCAGCAGCGTCGCCACCTGGAGCAGGTTGATGAAGGCGACCTTCCGCCGACCCCGCGCCGCGTAGGCCCAGGCGAAGCTGGTCAGGTTGGCGAACATCGGCGCCGCCATGATCGTGGCGAACTGGAACGGCCCGACGTTGAACGCCTTCTTCGCCAGCACGCCCACCACGCCGCCTTCCACCAGCGCCAGCGCCGCGGGATAGGTCAGCACGTTGATCAGCTCATAGGAGTAGCTTTGCCG
>DASVCG010000232.1:0-3886 GCA_036381755.1 Phycisphaeraceae bacterium
GACGCCGCTATCGCCCATCAATGTTGCTACGTCGATGTCGCTCGCGAAATTATCGAGACTGCTGCGAAGATGGACGGTGAACGACTCATTGTCAGCACCGCGTGTCAACTGCATGCCGATGCCGAGCGATGACAGGTTCAACTGCATACCCGGGGTAACGGTGACTTCGAATTGGCCGAATTCATTATTAAGGACCGATGCCTCGATCGTCGCGATCTTGCCGGCATGGTCGCCTGAGTCCACTCGGATGAAATGGGTTTTGGAGGTGCTGATTTCGGTATCACCGTGGGCTGTGTACTCCGAGGCGGTGACGTCGGGATGAACGGTATGGACCTCGGACCGGGACGAGGTGGCGTAGGTCATGTCGTAGCTGACGATCACGTCCGCGGTCGCGGGCGTGCCGGCAGCGAGGGCGGCCACACCCAGGCCGATCCCCATGAGGGTCAGCGAGCGTGCGGCCAGACGTTGCAGAAGGTTGCGGTTCATATCTTTTTCTCCTTTAATAAGTAATCGACTATCCGGAGGCGACATCAGTGGAGACGCCACGGCCGGTCGCGATGCGAGCGAGCGCGGCCCGGGAGACGTGAACGCGGCCATGTGCTGCGTGTGGGAATGATCCAGGCTGATCGAACAGCGCCCGCTGGAGGGGGCGCACCTCGTTGGGGTAGTCCAGGTCGCGCGGCGAAACGCCACGCGCAGCCGCCACCGCCGCAGCGCACCCCGCTGCCTCCCCCATCGGCACCGCATTGCCCGTGACGCGGTAGGAGGCATGGGCGTAGAAGTCGCCGCTGATGCATCGGCCGGCCATGAGCAGCCCGTCCACGTCGCGCGCCACCAGGGCGCGGTAAGGGATGTCGTAAGGAAGCGTGGCGGGGACGGGCGGCGCTTCGACGCCGCGGTCTCCGCTGCCTGATGTCGCGTGGACATCGATGGGAAACGTGCATTCACACACCGCGTCGTCGTGGCGGCGGCCAGCGATAAGGTCATCGAGAGTGATGCGGTAGAGGCCCGCCGGTCTGCGGCTCTCGCGGATGCCGATCTGCGACGCGGTCGCCACCACGCGAAGGTTCCGCCACGGACCGCCCAATTCCCGCAGCGCGTGAGTGAGCTGGTGGATCTCGCGACGCGCGGCGATGGTGGCGTCGGTGATCGCCTGGGCGTTGAGCGGATCGCGGCCGTACTCGTGGTTTGTCATCAACGCGAAGAGGTCGGGGTAGACCTCGAACAGCGTGGGATGGCCATACGACGGCTCGATGCCAGCCCGCTCCAATTCCTCTCGCAGCGCCTCCTTGACCTCCAGGCTGGTGTATTGCTCGCGGTCGTAGAAAGGCTTGATCGCTTCCCGGTCGACGCCGGTGATCAGGGCCATGAGGGTCATCGGCTGATACGCGGGCGTGCCGGGCGAGTCTTGATCGATCCGCCCGATCTCGTACTCACAGCCCGCCAGCGCAGCCAGATCGCCGTCGCCCGTGCAGTCGATGAAGCAGTTCGCAGCGAATGCCTCGCGCCCGCTCTTGGACTCCGTGACGATGTGCGTCAGCCTGCCCCCCTGCTGATAGGCAGCGACGACGCGCGTGTGCAGCCGTACACGAACACCTGCTTCCTCGCACATCTCCTCGAGCAGCAGCTTCATGTGCTCCACGTCGTAGAGCTGCCCGCCGCGCCGGCAAGGCTTGCCGCCGAGGTCGATGCGATAAGCCTCGATGCGGTGCATGATCTGCCGCATCAGGCCGGACTTGTTGCGGGCGTCGAGGATCCACGACAGTAGACCGCTGGTCCATATGCCGCCGAGCTGCCCCTGCGTCTCGATCAGCCGGACATCGGGTTCGGCGCCGAGGTGTCGTTGCGTCTGAGCCGCTGCGATCGCCGCGGCGATGCCCGCCGGCCCTCCGCCACAGACCACGACCCCCACCCGCTCAGCCAGGGGCGTGGCCAGCTCTTCCCGAAGTGCCGAGTCACGAGTATCCGGGTTGGGCATGCGCGAAGCTTACGACGTGCCCTGACCTCCAGTTGTCCGCTTGTAGGCGTGCTGTTGTCATTTAGGCACTTGTTTTCGCCTGTGGAACGTCCGGAAGCGTGCGGGGGCTTCCGGAGGCGTCCGGTTCCATCGCCTTGAGATAGAACCGCTTGCGGTACTCACCCGGGGGCACGCCCATGATTTTGCGAAATGCGCGAGAAAAATTGCTCTTGTCGGTGTAGCCGACCTCGTACGCCACCCGCGTCACGTCTAAGCGACCGATTTTCAAGAGCTTGCAGGCTCGCTCCATCCGTGTGCGCAGCAGGTAGTCCGAGACCGACATCCCCATCGACCGCTGGAAAATCCTGCCCAGGTATCTCGGATGGCACCGCAAGCGCTTGGCGATCGATTCCAGCGTCAAGGGGTGATCGAGGTAGGTGGTGATCACCCGCACCGCCTGCAACACCATCCGTGGAGGGCCATCCACAGCCATGCGGGCCTCCTTGGCCCGGTGGAAGGAGTGGTAGCAGTCGACCGGAATGCCCAAACCATCGAGCAGCGTCGCCACGATCTGGCTCAGCTTGCTCAACCGCGCCTCGTAGACGGGCAGGTCGCTCGAGCGGATCACCGGCACCTGATCGAGCATCGCCAGCGCCTCGGCCTTGTCCAGGTGCTGCTGCTGACAAACACTGATCAGGCGTTCGCGCAGCCGCTGCCGGTGCTCGGCCAGCACCACCGAGCCGAAGTAGAAGATGCCCATTACCTGCTGCTTGTAGATCAAGGGCTGGCAAATATCGGTCAGGCCGAGGTGGCACTGCCCGACAAGCGAGCCCGCCAGGCGCAGCACACGCCGGTTGGCCACGTACTTGTTCATGGAGCACATGGGCAGCCCGCGGTTCGTGCGGATGTATTGCTTTGCCCACCGACAAAGAGGGCCGGTGTGCATCCGCATCTCGTCGGGCAGCCGAAGCTCCGGGTGGTCATACGTGACGCCCACCAAATCCTCGAAGCTGATCGACAGAGGGCCTGCCGCCTCGGTCAGCCGCATCAGAAAGGCAAGCGACGAGACAGCCGCTGGCTTGCGTTCATGAGCGTCGATACTGAGCTGGATGACCGGTGAAAACATAGCAGCGCCCGGGCTTTTATCCTATTCAGCCCGCTAAAAAAGTCGAAAACGCCTTCCTGGCACCGGTCTTATCGGCACGCCGGCGAGGGTGAAATCATCGGCATCAACACCAATCCCGACTTCTTCTACGGCAATTCATTCAACTACTACCGCACCGCCTACCTGCCGCCCAACAGCACCAACAACGCCGCCTATCTTGCGGCGCTGCGGTACATGCTGGTGCGCGAGGCTCAGGACGAGACAGGTCGGCCGTGCTGCGCAGAGGGGCGAGGCCCGCGGCGATCAGAAAGTTAAGCCCACTTTTAAGTTAAATTCTTTATTAACTTCCTAAGACTCTAAGACTCTAAGACTCTACTCTAATATGTTGGAACCCGCTTGGCTCCGAGCCGCGCGATTTTTTTGAATCAATAGCTATTGCGTTGCGGCTATGCTTACGTTAGCATGATAACGTAGTCTTGATGCGCGTCGTATGATCGATCCTTTCGGGACCGCAGATCCATGACCAAGACGGTGACAGCCCACGATGTTGCCCGAGCGGCCGGCGTGAGCCAGATCACGGTGTCACGCACCTTCTCCGGCAAAGCGCCTGTTGCCGAAGCGACACGTCAGCGGATTCTTCATGTGGCCGAACGGATGGGGTATCGCCCGAACATTCTCGCCGCCGGACTCCGCGGCGGCCAGACCACCTCGGTGGGCGCGTTGTGGAGTTTCGGCATGGCCGGGGACGACGCGCGGATCGGGCTGGAGATCCTACGGAGCGCCCAGAAGCGCGGCTACGCCACTTACCAGGCGGAGCACCCGGA